>JAOZQC010000073.1:0-2489 GCA_029932425.1 Planctomycetota bacterium
AAGGACCGGGCCTACGTGATGAACTTCTCCGACCCGGACAAGCCGCGCCTCCTCACCTTCGAGCCGGGCTGGGCGACGCACTTCCGCCGGGCCATGGAGGACTTCGTCCGCCATCTCCGGAACCGTCTCCCCGCCGTCTTCGAGAGCAAGGAGGTGGCGGACCAGCAGGAGGAGATCGTCCGGAAGTACGGGGAGAAGGAGCAGGAGATCCTCGCCGGTTTCCAGGAGCGCCTGAAGAAGGAGGGCCTGGCCCTCGTCTCCGTGCAGGTGGGGCCGGTGCCGCGCCCGGACATCTTCCCCACCTTCGAGGGCCAGCCGGTGCCGCCTCCCAAGCTCGCCGAGCTCGTGAAGGAGGGCAAGCTCACGAAGGAGGAGGTCGAGGCCGTGGAGGCCGAGATCGAGAAGTACCAGAAGGAGCTCCGCGAGCATCTGCGCCGGGGCCGGGACCTCGCCCGGGAGATGAACCGGGAGATCGAGGAGATGCGGCGGACGGTGGGGCTCACGGTGATCGAGGGGGAGCTCGAGGACCTGCGGGACCGGTTCCGGGATCACGAGGCGGTGCGGGTCTTCCTCGACGAGGTGCAGGAGGACGTGCTGGAGAACCTCGGCATGCTCGCCTCCACCGGGGACCAGGGCGAGGCCACGCCCCAGGCGGAAGCCCACTACCACCTCTACGAGGTGAACGTGATCGCGGACCACTCCGGGGAGCGGGGCTGCCCGGTGGTCGTGGCCCAGAACCCCACCCACCTCGCGCTCTTCGGCACGATCGAGCGGGAGATGGCGGGACCGGGGGTGTGGCGCTCCGACCACACGATGATCAAGCCCGGGGCCCTGCTCGAGGCGGACGGCGGATACCTCATCCTGAACGTCCTGGACGCCCTGCTGCAGCCCGGGGTCTGGCCCGTGCTCATGCAGACCCTGAAGAGCGGGCGGCTCGAGATCCGACTCCCGGAGATGCTGCCCCTCCTGGGGGTGACCACCGCGCTCAAGCCGGAGCCCATCGACATCGACGTGAAGGTGATCCTCATCGGGGAGCCCCACCTCTTCTTCCTCCTCTACGGCCACGACCCGGACTTCAAGAAGATCTTCAAGGTCAAGGCGGACTTCACCCCGGACATGGAGTTGCGGGACGAGAACCTCGAGCATTACACGAAGGTGGTCGCCCGGATCTGCGAGAACGAGGGTCTGCTTCCCCTCTCCCGGGAGGCCATGGGATGCCTGGTGGAGGCCGGCGTCCGGCTGGCGGGCCGCCAGGACCGCATCTCCACCCGCTTCGCCCGGATCGGGGACGTGGTGCGGGAAGCGGACTACTGGTGCCGGCAGGAGGGGAAGGAGGTGATCGGCCGCGAGCACGTGGAGAGGGCCATCGCGGAGCGCCGCTACCGGGTGTCCGAGATCGACAGCCGGCTCCAGGAGCTGATGGAGAAGGACATCCTCATCATCCGCACCGACGGCAAGGCGGTGGGACAGGTGAACGGGCTCTCCGTGATGAGCCTGGGGTACACCTCCTTCGGGAAGCCCACCCTGATCACCGCCTCCACCGCGGTGGGACGGGCGGGGATCATCAACATCGAGCGGGAAGCGAGGCTTTCGGGAGGGATCTACGACAAGGGGGTCCTCATCATCTCCGGTTACCTCCGGCGGCTCTTCGGCCGGAAGCGGCCCATGGCCCTCACCGCCTCCCTCTCCTTCGAGCAGTCCTACGCGGGAGTGGACGGCGACAGCGCCTCCATCGCGGAGATCGCGGCGCTCTGCTCCGATCTCTCCGGGTTCCCCTTGGACCAGGGGATCGCGGTCACGGGCTCCGTGAACCAGCGGGGCGAGATCCAGCCCGTGGGTGGGGTGAACGAGAAGATCGAGGGCTTCTTCCGGCTCTGCGAGGCCCGGGGGCTCACGGGAACCCAGGGGGTCATCCTGCCCCGCCGGAACGTGGGCGACCTCATGCTCCACGAGGAGGTGGTGGAGGCGGTGCGGGCGGGCCGGTTCCACGTCTACGCGGTCTCGTCCGTGGAGCAGGTGCTGGAGATCCTCACGGGGGTCCCCGCGGGAGAGCTCGATGACGACGGCGAGTACCCCGAGGGCACCGTGTTCCGGGCCGTCGACGAGCGCCTGAAGGCCTATCACGAGGCGCTCCGCGGGCGCGAGGAGCCGGACTGGAAGCCTCTCGGGGAGGTCTCCGCGGGGGAGGCCCGGGCCGCCGAACCGCCTCCGGAGCTGCCCACGCCGCCCCCCGCGGGGCCGGAGGAGGACGAGGGGCCCGAGCACCGAGAATGAGCCTCCGGGAGCGGCTCGAGGCGGCTCTCGCCCGGTACGTGGGCACGAGGGAGGCCACGGAGGGGCCCCACGGCCTGTTCCGCTACCCCGCGAAGTACCTTCCCCAGATCGCGCGGGCGCTCCTCCGGGAGCTGGTGCCCCCGGGGGAGAGGGTGCTGGATCCCTTCGCGGGCAGCGGGACCACCCTGGTGGAGGCCTCGCGGCTCGGGTACCCG
>JAOZQC010000073.1:2499-10034 GCA_029932425.1 Planctomycetota bacterium
CCCTGGCGGTGCTGCTCTCCCGGGTGAAGACCTCCGCGCCGGATCCCGGCCGGCTCCTCGAAGCGGGCCGGGCCGCGGCCGCCCGCGCCCGTTCCCTCCCGGCGGGAAGGGTGCGCATCCCGGAGTTCCGAAACCGGGACTACTGGTTCTCCCGCGCCTCCCTCCGCCCCCTGGCGCGGTTGCGGGCGGCGATCGACGACGAGGAGGACCGGACCGTCCGGGAGGCCCTCCTCGTGGTCTTCCTCGGGATCGTGAAGGACTGCTCCAACGCCTCCACCTATCACTACAAGCTCACCCGGTCCCGGGAGCCGTCGCCGGTGGAGGGGGCCGGCGTCTACGAGCTCTTCGGGAGGAGGCTCTCCCGGGCGGCGCCCCGGTTCGGCGGCCCGGGGCTCTCCGAGACCCGGGCGCCCGCCGCCTGCCTGCCCGGCGACGCCCGGCGGCTCCCTTTCCGGGACGCCTCCTTCGGCGCGGTGGTGACCCACCCGCCCTACTCGATCTCCTTCGACTTCGTGCGCTCGTTCAAGATCTTCCTCTGGTGGCTGGGCGCGGGCCGGGACACGGTGGCCCTGGACCGGGCCATGGTGGGGAACCAGCGCCGGGTCACGGGAGAGCCGCCGGCCACGGGCATCGAGGAGATCGACGTCCTGGCCCGGGCGGTGCACGCGAGGAACGCGCGGGACGGCCTGGCGGTGGCCCATTTCTTCGCGGACATGGACCGGGTCCTCCGGGAGTGCCGGCGCGTGGTGCGGCGGGGCGGCGTCCTGGCGCTCTACATGGGCGACAGCCGGGCCCGGCACCTCCCGCTCGACGCTCCCGGAAAGCTCATCCGCCTGGCCGAGCGGGCGGGCTTCCGCCTCCGCCTCCGCTTCCCCCGGGAGGTGCCCCGGAAGGCCTCTTCCACGATCCGGAACATCCACGTGGAGGAGGTCCTCGCCTTCGACGGGTAGGTACCCTACGGAGGCGGGCTACATGCGGAGGGGGGAGCGACCTGTAACCTCCGCCGTCCGCCCTTTCCCGGTCTCCCCGGCGCCCCGCGGCGGCCCGACGCAGGCGGGGGGCCTGGCGGGGACCGTGGGCGCCCCGCTCCGGCACGAACGTACGCAAGGTGTACGAATGTTCCCGCCTCGGTACTACAGGAAGAACGCCTGGCGGGACTCCTGGGCCAGGTGGATGAAGGTGCCGACCCCCACGTAGTCCAGGTGGGGGTAGTCGATCATCTCCTCCGCCTGGAACCCCATGAGGCCCATGGACATCTCGCAGACGTGGATGCGGACGCCGAGCTGGCCCGCCTCCTCGATCATCTTCTCCAGGGAGGGGACGCCCTTCTTCCTCATGAGGGAGCGGATCAGCTTCGGCCCGATGCCCCCCATGTTGAGGGAGGAGAGGCGGAGCTTCCGGCTGCCCGTGGGGAGCATCCACCCGAACATCTTCCCGAGGAAGCTCTTCCGGGCCTTCTTCTTCGGATCGCGGAGCGCGGCCACCGCCCAGAACGAGAAGAACATGTCCACCTCGAGGTCGTAGGCCACGGCCCCCAGGGCGATGATGAAGGCGGCGAGGATCCGGTCGAGCTGTCCGCTCAAGAGCCCGATGGCCAGGCGGTTCGGGGCGCAGGAGTGCGACAGCCCCTCGATCCTGGCGTCCAGCGCCCGCACCTCCTCCCGGAGCGCCTCGAGAGGATCCCGGTCTTCTGCCGACATACGCGCCTCCCGCTTGCGTTCAACGGGCCCTGCCGAATCGGCGGGTCATGGTCCGCTTTCCGCGGGCAGGACGCACCGAAAACCGGAGCCGCTGTCCTGGTGGGCGCGATCCACCGGGTAGCGGGCGTAGGTGAGGGCGTACGAGGGATGGAAGTCGTCGGACCAGTGGCCGCCCCGCATCACGGGGCCGGAGTGCTTCCCCCCGGGGTCGTCGGGAGGCAGGGTCATCTCCATCACGTTGCCCCCCATGTCGAGGACGCCGTCCGGGGAGCGGTCCAGGGGCCGGCTGCCCACCGGCTGCGTCCCCCGGGGACCGAAGTTCCCCTTGGCGGGATCCCACCTGTCCCCCCAGGGGTAGGCGCGCCCGTCGGTGCCCCGGGCGGCGCGCTCCCACTGGAGCTCCGTGGGCAGGCGCCGCTTCGCCCAGGCCGCGAAGGCGAGGGCGTCCTCCAGGGTGACGTGGACCACGGGGTGGTTCTCCCGGCCCCGGGGGATCCGACCCTGGATCCAGTGGCGGGGGACGGGATGGCCGGTGGCGCGGCAGAAGGCGGCGTAGCGGGCGTTCGTGACCTCCGTCCGGTCGATGTAGAACGCCGGAAGCCAGGTGCGCACCCGGTCCCGGCCCGCGAGGAAGAACCCCTCGGGGATGAAGACCATCCCCTCCGGGGTGAGGGCCCGGAGAGCACGTTCCTTGATCTCCCGGACGCCCCGGTCGTCGAGCTTCCCGAGCGCCCGGTTGCAGGCCTCGATGCACTTGCGGTATCGCCCCGCGGCCAGGTGGGCGCGGGCTTCGGCGAGGGCCTCCACGTAGGCCCGGTGGAGCGAGAGCTCGCGCTCGGCATACCTCCGGCCCGCCTCGATCTCCTCCCGGTGCTCCGTGTCCTCCGGGTGGTTCTCGAGGTACTCGCGGGCGGCCTCGGCGGCCCGGGCCAGGATCTCGAGCCGCTCCTTCGGCGTGGCGGCCTTCGTGTCGCGGTTCAGGAGGTCCAGGAGGCGGCGGTACTCGTCCTTCCGCCGCGCCTCCCGCTCCACCTTCCGGATGGCGTCCGCGGTCCGCGCCAGCTCCGGGGTCTCCCCGGTGATCTCCCGGGCCGCCCTCCAGGCCGCCCAGGCCTTCTCGGTGTCGCCCCGCCTCGCGAGGGCCCGGGCCCGGTCGAGGTTCTTCCGCGCCGCCTCCGCGCGCTTTCTCGCGGCCGCGTCCCGGGCCGCCCTCGCCCGTTCGGCCGGGGAGGGGGAGCGGTCCGAGCGGCCGCAACCGGGGAGGAGGAGGGTGGCGAGCGCGAGGATCGCGAGCGCGCGCCTCACCCCCTCACCTCCCGTGCGGGCGGATGTCGCGCATCCGCCAGTTCCGGTCCGGCGGGGTGCGGGCGAACTCCACCACGAACCGGTCGTCCCGCAGGGAGAGCGCCCTCGCCAGCTCGGGGCAGCGGACCACGATCCGCGCCCGGGCCCGCCCGAACATGGACTCCTCGTCGAGGATCGTCACCTCGGGCTTCTTTCCCGACCGGTAGAGGGCGCGGAGGCGCTCGCGGAGGGCGGCGAGCTTCGCCTCCGGGATCCGGCCGGTCCGGACGCCCCGGGAGAGGAGGGCGGGGGCGTACCGGTCCAGGTTCCCGAACAGCTCCCGCACCCGCCCCGCCAGCATCCGCTTCAGCAGGTCCCGGAACTCGAGGAGCTTCGGGACCACGCCCGCGGTGCCCGCGAAGACGCGCTCCACCCGGAACCGCCCGCCCTCGGGCCGGAGGGCCAGGCGGAGGGGGGCGTCGGCGGGCAGGCCGAGGACGGCGGGCAGGGCGGGGCCGGAGACCACCCGGAGCGTGATCCCCGGGATCGGCGGCGGTCTCCGGGGCGGGCCGCTCCGGAACGCGAAGTCCCGGATCCCCTCGCGACGTTCGAGGAAGAGGCGGGCCGGGTCTTCGGGGAAGAACTCCTCGAGGCAGAGGGGATCGAAACACCGGGCGAAGGTGCGGAAGTCCCGGTTCTCGATCGCGCGGTGGAGCGTGACGAGAAGGTCCCCGGGAGTGGCCTGGCCCGGGTACCGGGGGCGGGACCGGTTCACCAGGATCGCGATCCCCGCTCCCACGAGGAGGAGCCCCGCCAGGGAGGCGAGGATCACCCGCCGGGAGGGACGCCGCCTCCGGGGGGGCCGGGCGCGTTCCTCCGCGGCGGAACGGGGCCGGACGCCGTCGTGGAAGGTGACGGTCCGGGCCGGGTCCCGGATCCGATCCAGGTCCCGGAGCACGGCCTCCGCGTCGGGAGGGCGATCCCCGGGGTCCTTGGCGAGGAGGCGTTCCACCACCTCGGCGAGCCCCTCCGGAAGATCCGCCCGGATCCGGTCCACCCGGGGCGGCGTCTCCTCGAGGTGCCCCCGCAACACGGCGCCCGGGCTCGCGTTGCGGAAGGGGGGTTCGCCCACGAGCATCTCGTAGAGCACGATGCCCGCAGAGTAGAGATCGGAGCGGTGGTCGATGGGCGCACCCTCGCACTGCTCCGGCGACATGTAGTCGAGCGTCCCCATGAGCTGCCCGGTCCGGGTGAGCCTCGTGAGGTCCTCCATGCGGGCCAGCCCGAAGTCGGTGATCTTCACCGTCCCGGAGACGAGAAGGATGTTCGAGGGCTTGATGTCCCGGTGCACCACCCCGGCCCCGTGGGCGGCGGCCAGGGCGCCGAGGAGGCAGCGGAAGATCCTCAAGGCTTCCGGCACGGGAAGGGGGCCGCGCCGCCGGAGCAGGGAGGAGAGGGTCGTCCCCTGGAGGAGCTCCATGGTGAAGAAGGTCCGGGGACCGTCCCGCTCCAGGGGACCGAGGAGACGCACGATGTTGGGGTGGTCGACCCGGGCCAGCGCCGTCACCTCCTGCTCGAAGCGGCGGAACTTCTCCTCGTCCCGGTCCAGCTCCGAGGAGAGGACCTTCAGCGCCAGCTCCCGCCCGGACTCCGTGTCCCGCGCGGCGTACACGGTGCCCATGCCCCCCTCTCCGAGCACGGAGAGGATCTCGTACCGTCCCAGTCGCTCCGGTCGCATGCGCCCCCATCATAGGTCCTCCCCCCGGGCGGGGGGAGTCGATAAAGTTGCCCGGGGGTCGGGGGGGGACCTAGAATCGCCCCGCCGCCACCGGAAGCCGTCGAAGGGTGCCGCCATGCTCGCCTCCGAACTCGTCCTGCCCTCGGCCGTGATCTCCCTGGGGCTCCTGGGACTGGGCTTCGGCCTGCTCCTGGCCCTGGCGTCACGGGTCTTCCACGTGGAGATCGATCCCCGCATCCCCGAGGTGGAGGAGGCCCTGCCGGGGGCGCAGTGCGGGGCCTGCGGCTACCCGGGTTGCTCCGCCTACGCGGAGGCCGCCGTCCGGGGAGAGGCCCCCCCGAACCTCTGCATGCCGGGGGGGCCGGGCGTGGCGTCCGCGGTGGCCGGCATCCTGGGGCTCGAGGCGGGCGAGTTCACGCCCAAGGTGGCCGTGGTCCGCTGCCGGGGAGGGCGGCGGGAGGCCGTGCAACGGGCGGAGTACCACGGGATCCCCGACTGCAACGCGGCGGAGCTCGTGGCGGGGGGGCCCAAGGGCTGCGTGTACGGATGCCTGGGCTTCGGCACCTGCGTGGCCGCCTGTCCGTTCGACGCCATGGCGATGTCCGACAACGGCCTGCCCGTGGTCTTCGAGGACAAGTGCACGGGATGCGGCAACTGCGTCGGCGCCTGCCCCCGCGGCATCATGGAGCTGATCCCCCGGAGCCAGCCCGTCTACCTGGCCTGCGTCTCGAAGGACAAGACGAAGGACGTGAAGGCGGTGTGCGCGGTGGGCTGCACGGGCTGCAAGTCCTGCACCCGGCCCAAGGTGACGCCGTCCGGGGCCGTGAAGTGGGGCGAGAACCTGCCGCTCGTCCCGCCGGACTGGGAGGACTTCGAGGGGGCCCTGGAGAAATGCCCGGCCAAGGCATTCATGGTTCGCGACGTGGGCCTGCCCCGCCTGTCGGCGGAGGCTCCCGCGGAGGCCGCCTCCTGACGCGCCGTTTCCTCGCCGGGGCGCCCGGTCCCGCGAACTGGGGCGCCCGGAGCGGATTTGCTATCCTTCCGCCACGTGGGTTTCCGGGGTTTGGGCACGACCCCTCCAAGGCGGTGAACGGTATATGAGGAAGCGGCGACCCATCAGCATCGGAACGTTCCCCTGGATCGCCGACACCGTCTACCAGCTCGCCACGAACAGCCCTCCCCCCGTGAACCTGCAGTTCCGGGAGGAGATCCTCGCGGAGAGGATCAAGCCGGAGCTCCGGGAGCAGGCGGAGGCCTGGCCTCGCCGGGCGGAGATCATCGCCCGCCAGCGGGAGGACGGAAGCTGGCTCCCCGCCTCCTCCCGGTCGGGGGAGGGAGAGGCCGAGACCTTCTTCACCGTGGTGCGGACGCTGCTCTGGCTCCACGACCTGGGGGTCCGCAAGGACCACGAGGCGGTGCGCCGGGCCGTGGACTGGCTGGGCACCGTCCAGAACGAGGACGGCAGCTTCCCCCTCCACCTGCACCACACCGCCTTCACCTTGTGGGTGCTGGCCTCCTACGGGTTCGGGAAGACCCCGATGGCCAAGCGGACCCTCCGGTACCTGGACCGCATCCGCCGCCGGGACTCGGGCTGGCTGGATCCGAAGCTGGAGCCCGCCCTCGCCGAGGACGAGGACGCACCCTCGTGCGCCTGGACCACCCTCCACGTGGTCCTCGCGCTCTCCGAGTACCCCGAGCAACGCAAGAGCATGGAGGTGCGCCGGGCCGCGGTCTTCCTGGTGGACCGGATGTTCAAGCGCAACCACAAGTCGTTCTTCGGCCACCCGGACCACTGGCGCGAGCTGGACTACGGCTACGAGGGCACCGCGTGCTTCAAGTGGGCGGTGCCGAAGATCCTCCTCATCCTGGGCCGCCTGGGCTGCGGCCCGGCGACCAAGGAGGTGGCGGAGCTCCTGGGATTCCTCCAGAAAACCATGCGGCCGAACGGCCGGTGGGGAGCGACCCTGGAGGGTGACGACTATCTCACCCTGCGCGTGCTGCGGGCGCTCATGGCCGTGCAGGAAGCGGAGGCGCCCCCGAAATGAAACGGATCGCAATCGCGCTTCTCCTGCTGCCGGTCCTCGTCCCGATCCCGGGACTCGCCGCCCCGGCGACCCGCGCCCTCGAGGGAGAGCGGGACCAGTGGTACGCCCTGTACTCCGGGGGCACGAAGGCGGGGTACTTCCACGAACGTCTCGAGAAGGACGGCGGGAAGTGGATCTCCATCACGGAGATGAGCCTGAGCATCTCCCGCCTCGGCCAGCCGATGACGGTGGTGCAGAAGTCGCGGATCACGGAGGACGCCTCGGGTCGGGTCCTCTCCTTCGAAGCCCGCACCACCATGGGGAGCATGGAGCAGAAGACCACGGGCAAGGTCGAGGGGGGGAAGATCCATCTCGTCCAGATGGGGATGGAGAGCACCGTGGACTACCCGGAGGGGGCGCTGGGGCCCGCGGCCGTGTACCGCCTCTGCCGGGAGGCGGGGCTCGAGCCGGGCACGAAGATCGAGGCCGTTTCCTTCCTGGCCGAGGCCCCCACCCGGAAGGTGGTCCAGACCCTGGAGGTGGGGGCGCGGGAGAAGAAGGACGTGCTGGGCCGGGTGCTCCTCCTGCACGCGGTGACGGTGACGAACTCCCTCTTGCCTATCCGGGCGCGGATCTGGGTCGACCGATCCTGGAACGCCTGGGTGATGGAGATGGACGTGCCGGTGCTGGGGCGCCTGTCGATGTTCGCCACGGAGAAGGAGGTGGCCCTCGCGAAGTCCGAGCCCGCGGAGGTGTTCGCCTCGTCGCTGGCCGCCCCCGACCGGGCGA
>JAOZQC010000567.1 GCA_029932425.1 Planctomycetota bacterium
TCCGGGAGGACGTGGAGACCTTCGGGGTCAAGGCCACCCTGGTGACCTCCTCGGAGGTGGACGAGGAGGTGGTGTACGCGGTGGCGAAGGAGGTGTTCACCCACCTCGAGGAGCTGAAGAAGCTGCACCCCGCCTACGAATCGCTGACGCGGGAAGGCATGCTGGAGGGACTCACCGCTCCCCTCCACCCCGGCGCCCGGCGCTACTACCGGGAGGCCGGCCTGCTGAAATGATGACCCGGGCCCCGGAAAGCGAACCCCCGGACGGTGGGTCCCCGCCCCCCGGGGTGGAGGAGGAGGTCGAGGGCGCCTGGCGCCGGCCCCGGGGGGTGATGCGCTTCGTCCTCCCCGCCATCGCCATCGCCTGGTCCCTCTTCCAGCTCGCGGTGGCCGGCTTCTGGACGCTCGACTCCCTCACCGTCCGGGCGGTCCACCTGGCCTTCGCCCTGCTCCTCATCTTCTTCTCCAGGCCCGCCTGCCGGAAGCCCCGGCTCGGCATCGACGCCCTCTCGACCCGGGACCGCGTCCCCCTCCCGGACCTCCTGCTCGGCGTCCTGGCGGCGGTCCTGGCGCTCTACATCATCATCGACTACGAGGGCATCACCGGCCGCTACGGTGCGCCGATCGGCCGGGACATCGTGCTGGGCCTCGGGTTGCTGGTGCTGCTCTTCGAGGCCTGCCGGCGATCCCTGGGACCGGCGCTCACCCTCATCTCGATGCTCTTCTGCGCCTACGCCTTCCTGGGGCCCCACATGCCCGGGGTGTTCGCCTTCCGGGGCGTCTCCCTCGGCCGCTTCGTGGGGCAGATCACCATGGCCGACCAGGGGATCTACGGCACCCCGCTCTACATCTCCGCCCGGGTGGTGTTCCTCTTCGTGCTGTTCGGGGCACTGCTCGAGCGGGCCGGGGCGGGCCGTTTCTTCACCCGCCTGGCCCTCTCCCTGCTCGGCGGCTTCCGGGGCGGCCCGGCGAAGGCCGCGGTCCTCTCCTCCGGGCTCACCGGCATGGTCTCGGGCTCGAGCATCGCCAACATCGTCACCACCGGCACGTTCACCATCCCGCTCATGAAGAAGGTGGGCTACCCGCCCCGCAAGGCCGCGGCCCTCGAGGTGGCGGCCAGCACCGACGGGCAGCTGGCCCCGCCGATCATGGGGGCCGCGGCCTTCATCATCGCCGAGTACGTGAACGTCCCCTACCTGGCGGTGGTGAAGGCCGCCGCGGTGCCGGCGTTCGCCTCCTACGCCGCGCTGCTCTACATCACCCACGTCGAAGCCGCGAAGCTCGGCCTGGCCCGCATCCCCCGCCACGCACTGCCCCGGTTTTCCGAGGTGCTCCTCTCCGGGCTGCACTACCTGGTGCCGCTCTTCTTCCTCATTTACCAGCTCGTGATCCAGAGAAGGACCCCGGAGGCCGCCGCCTTCACCGCCTGCTGGGTCACCGCGATCCTGATGCTGGTGCAGCACCCGGTGAAGGCCCTGGTCCGCCGGGAAGGGGGGCTGCGGGCGGCCCTGGACCGCGGAGTCCGGGAACTATTCGAGGGCCTGTCCGGCGGCGCCCGGAACATGATCTCCGTGGCCCTGGCCACCGCCGGGGCGGGGGTGATCGTGGGGGTGGTCTCGCTGGGCCTCGGCGGACTCATCACCGAGGCCATCGGCGCACTCTCCATGGGGAACATCCTGCTGATGCTCCTCATCACCGCCGGCGCCAGCCTGGTCATCGGCATGGGGCTTCCCACCACCGCCACCTACATCACCATGGCCACGCTCACCGCACCGGTGATCGTGTCCGTGGGCGGCGCCGGCGGTCTCGTGGTGCCGCTCATGGCCGCCCACCTCTTCGTTTTCTACTTCGGGATCCTCGCCGACGACACGCCGCCGGTGGGCCTCGCCGCCTACGCCGCGGCGGCGATCGCCCGGGCCCCCCCCATTCCCACCGGGATCCAGGGATTCCTCTACGACATTCGCACGGCGATCCTGCCGTTCATGTTCATCTTCAACGCCGACCTCATCCTCGACGGGGTGGACAGCTGGCCGCTGGGGATCCTCATCTTCGGCACGGCGTGCTTCGCCAACTTCGCATTCGTCGCCGCCACCCAGGGCTGGTTCGCCAGGAGAAACCGGCTCTACGAGGTGCCCCTCCTCCTGTCGGTGACCCTCATCCTCTTCCGCCCCGACCTCATCGCCCGCTGGCTCGGCATCCCCCACCACGAGCGCTACTGGACGGCCCCCATCGGGCTGGCCCTGTTCTTCGGGGTGTACGCCTGGCAACGCTGGTGGAGCCGCTGACCGGCCCCTTTTACCGCAGGGCCCGGTCCACCAGCTCTTCGCTGACCTCCCACAACCTCTCGGCGGCCGCGTCGTCCCGGGCCGCGGCGGTGGGGAGGGCCACGGTGCAGTCGGCGAAGTACTCGCCGCTGATCCCCTCCACCTCCGGGGAGGCGCACAGGTGGATGCTGGTCCGGGCACCCTTCGCGGCGCTGCGAAAGAACGGGCCGAGCAGGATGATCGCCCACTTCAGGAGACCGGAGACGTCACCGTCCCGGCCGAAGCCGGTGCGCACCACCCCGGGGTGCAGGCAGTTGC
>JAOZQC010000568.1 GCA_029932425.1 Planctomycetota bacterium
GGACCTTACTTCACCGCTGCTGAACTCAGTTTCTGCGAAGGCTTTTCTGAATTTCTGAAAATAAGACTGTGAGGCCCTCTTGCTGAAATAGTCCACCACATATCCTTCTCCTCCCGGGGCTGAACCACCTTCCCCACCGGAACGGTCGGCGATCGCCGGATCTCGCCGCGCCGGGCCCTCTCCGCCGATCCCGCGCCGAAAGAGGCCCGGTCCGACCCGCGGACACCAGGCCCCGAGGGAGGCCGGTTCCGAGAAGGGCCCGGAAGCATCGCCCGCGCTTCGGATCAGGGCGCCGCCGCGTACTCCTCGACCGAGGGGTCCTCCGCCGCGTAGGTCCCGTCCACGTAGTCCGTGACGCGCGTATCTCCGTACAGGTGGTAGAGGAACCAGGAGACGAGGTACGTCCGGGTCTTCCGCGTCTGCACCTCCCGGCTCACACAGGTCGCCGGGTTGTAGTCCGTGGCGAGCGAGGCGGGGAAGCTCAGGGAGTCCGCGTAGTGGGCGTGGCAATGCCCGTCGATGCGGAGGAACGTCTTCGGGGATGGCGCCGGCGTGTAGTACCGGGACCTCGAGGCGGCCGGGGCGATCACCAGGTCCTCGGAGCCGGTGATGACGAGGGAAGGGGGCCGCCGGCCGCCGCCCGCGTCCGGGAGGATCGCCCGGCCCGCCGCATCGAGAAGGGGAGCCGGGGCCAGCCCCACCCAGGCCTTCACCCGGCCCCCGGCGCCGGAACGGGTGGCGGCGACGAGGGAGGCCCCGCCTCCGAGCGAGTGTCCCATCACCCCCATGTTCGAGACGTCGAGCCTGCCGGAGAATCGGGAGGAGGCGTCGCCGTTCCGGGCGACCAGCCACCGGAGGTAGCCCAGCGTGGTGGCGATCTCCTTCTCGTGATCGGCGTAGAGGGGGGGATCGGTGTGGTCCCCCACGAGGACCACGAACCCCCAGGAGGCGAGCATCCGGCCGTAGGCGGAGTAGTCCGCCGCCCGGAGCTGGAAACCGTGCACGAGGATGATCGGAGAGTAGCGGCTCCGGGCGGGGCTCAGGGCGGTCCCGGTGCCGGGGTAGTAGACCACCGTGCGGCCGGGCGCCAGCCCTCCCGGGGCGGTGGGGAGGGAGAAGACCGCGCTCGCCACGGGGAAGGGCCCCGTTCCCCCGACGCCGGCCAGGCGGGTTTCCGGGTCATCGCCTCCCCCGGAACCGCCGCCTGCGTCACCGCCGCCGCCGGTTCCGCCTCCTCCGCCGTCCTCCACCACCGACCCCGGCATGATGCCCCGGAGCACGCACCGGCCGGTGCCGTCCCGGACCACCTCCAGCTCCCGGCCGGTGAACCGGCCGGCCCCGGCGGGACCGCTGCCGAAGGTCACCTTCAGGCGAACCCGCCCCCGGCGATCGGCCGTGGCGCGCGCGATGACCGCACCGTCGGCCCGCCGGCGGATGGTCAGGGCCTCCCGCGGGGCGAGCCGGCGCAGCCGGAACCGAAAGGTGGTGGCGACGCGGCGGCGTTTCATCCGCACCGTGCCGGAGGGAAGCCGGGCCGAAGCGGGAGCCCCGGGGGGAGGAGAAAGGACGGCCCGGCCGCGGGCGGCGCGGGGGGACGAGGAGGAGCGGGCGGGCCCCGCGACCGCGACCAGGACCGCGGCCAGGGCCAGCACCAGGAGACGAGATCCGTACATGTCGATGCTCCGCCGGCGCCCCAACCTCTCCACTATACCGGCCGGAGAACGACCGTGTTGGCCGCCGCCCCCGGAGAGCGCCCCGAAGACCGCCTACTTCTCGCAGACGAAGTACTTCCGCTCGCACTTCACCCCGGCGCGGTCGAAATCCTGGTAGAGCTGCTGCAGCCGGCCGTTCGCCACCAGCGTCTGGACCTTGCGCTCCTCCTCCTCGTTCTCCGTGGAGTAGCAGGCGAAGCAGCGCTGGAACTTGTGAGTCCGCCCCAGGCTCTCGACGTGGAAGTGCACCATGAGAAACGTCTGGGGATTGTCGTAGTTCCCGAAGTGCTCCACCGCGGAGACGTACTCCAGCGAGATCTCCACCGAGACCTCGTTCCCGTCCCCGGCGATGTGGACGTAGTCCTCGATGGTGAGCGTCGGCTCGTACTTCTCCTGGTAGCCCAGGAAACCGGCCACCATCTCCTCCAGCGTGAACAGCCCCTCCGGCACGGAGACGCCCGCCTCCCGCAGCATCCGGCAGTCCCGCAGGAGGTAGCGGTTGGCGATCATCACCGCCTGCGATACGTGGGGGCAGAGGTGGTGGGAGCATCCGCGCGCATGGCACTTGCGGAACGAGTAGGGCTCCCCGTCCCCCTCTCCCGTGAACCGGCAGAGGAACACGTGGGCCTGGAACGGCTGCTCCCGGTGGAAGAAGTCCACGGGGGGGCACCTGGAACGAGGGGTGGCAGGTGACGGCGGCCCCCTCCCGCTTCCGGGTCACGAGGTCCGATACGCGCCGAGGCCCGGCGCGGACAGCCTTCTTCTCCATGAGGCGCACCTCCAACCGGGCCTCGGATCTCGTGTCGCTCCCTCACGGGACTCGGCGCCTCCCGTAGATCCACCGGCCAGTCTGTCTCGGGATCCGGG
>JAOZQC010000569.1 GCA_029932425.1 Planctomycetota bacterium
TGCGCGTCGGCGTAGTTCGGGTCGGCCTCGCCGCGGGCGCCCCCTACGCGGGCTGGCTCACGGCCCGGTCGGGGTCGTTCTCCGTCTCCCCCAAGAAGCCGGTGCGCCGCTTCCTGGCCGCCGGGGACGCCCTGGACGCCCGCCTCCGGGAGAAGGCGGACCGCACGGGCCACCCCCGGCCCGGCCCCCTGCGGGCGGCGGCGGAGACGGCGCGCACCTTCGGGGAGGCCGGTGCCTGGATCCTCCCGCCGCTGGCCCTGCTGGGGGCCTGGCTCCTCCTCTTCCGGTCCTCGTCCCGGCCCGGGGCCCTGCTCCTCCTCGCCCTCCTCGCCGCCGCCCTCGCCCTGGACTTCCGCCTCCTCTCGCTGCACGGCTACCTGGGCCGCCGGCACCTGCTGTTCGCGGCCGTTCTCGTCGTGCCTCTCGCCGCCGTGGGCCTGGGGGTGCTCTTCCGGCGGCACGTGGCGGTGGCCGCCGCGCTCCTGGCCGCCGGCTGTCTCGCGGCCGGCGCCCGCCCCCGCGACCGGGACCGGGTCTCCCTGAAGGAGGCGGGCCGGTACATCCTGGCCGAGGTCGGGCCGGGCGCCGTGGTGGCCACCTGGCGCACTCCCCGGATCGCCTACTACGCCCGGGGCACGGATCTGAAGCTGCAGCGTTGCGATCCGAGCGCCCTCGGGCGGACCCTGCGGCGGAGGGCGGAGTGGCTGGCGGTGGTGCCCGCGCGGCTTCCCCCGGAAACGAAGGCGGCCCTCGCGGCCGTCACCGCCGGCCGCGGGAGCCGCTCGTTCGGCGAGGGCGCCTGGCGCGTCCTCGTCTGGCGCCTCCGGTAGGCGCCCGGTTCAGCGGGTCAGCGCTCCGCCCGCGCCGCCAGCCCCGCGCTCTCCATCCGGGAGAGGATCAGGCGGACCTCCTTCACGCTCTCCGGATCGTCCTTCTCGTTCACGAGCCGGAGGAAGGCGCGGTAGTGCTCCGCCGCCTTTTGCAGGTCCCGGTAGCCCTCCCGGGTCTGGTAGAAGATGCCGAGGGAGAGGTGCGCGTCGGCGTAGTTCGGGTCGGCCTCCAGGGCCTCGAGATAGTTCTCGAGCTCCTTCCCGGCGTCCGCGGAGTCGGCGAGCATGACTCCCAGGTTGTGGTGGGCCTCCGCCAGGTTCGGGTCGAGCTCCAGCGCCCGGCGGAACTCCAGGGCCGCGTGCCGCTTCTCTCCCATCTCCCCGTAGACGCATCCCAGGTTGTAGTGGGCGAACGGGCCGCGCGGCTCGAGCCGGACGCTCTTCTCGAAGCACTCCTTCGCGCTCTCGAGGTTGCCCGTGTAGTAGTGCGCGAGCCCCAGGTTGTCCCACGCCTGCTGGAAGTCGGGCTTCCGCTTCACGGCGTCGGCGAGGTAGGTGACCGCTCCGCGGTAGCGCCCGAGATAGAAGCAGAGGACCCCGAGGTTGTTCAGGATCTCCGGGTCCTCCGGCCGGTCCTTCAGGGCGAGCTGCATCTGCTCCAGGGCTTCCGCGTAGCGCTTCTGGCGGTAGAGGACGAGGCCCAGGTTGAAGCGGGCCTCCGTGATCCGCGGGTCGCGCTCCAGGGCGGCGCGCAGGGTGAGCTCCGCGCCCTTCAGGTCCCCCTTCTCGGTGGCGATGACCCCCAGGTTGATGGCGGGGAGCATGTAGTGCGGATCGAGCGCGCGGGCCCGGAGGAAATGGCGGGCGGCCTCCTCCTTCTTCCCCTGCTCGTAGAGGACCGCGCCCAGGTTGTTGTGGGGGGCGGCGTAATCACCCTTGCGCCGGATGGCGTTGCGGAAGGCGTTCACCGCCTCCGGGGTGCGGCCCAGCTTGTCCAGGGTGACGCCCAGGTTGTTCCAGGGGGAGGCGTATCCCGGATCCTCGCGGATCGCCCTCCGGTAGGACTCCGCCGCCTCCTCGTACCGCATGAGGTCATCCAGCACCACCCCCCGGTTGTTCCAGGCGCGGGCGTCGTGCGGCGCGAGCTTCACCACGCGGTCGTAGGCCGCGAGGGCCTCCTCCGGCTTCTGCAGCCCCGCGAGCGCGAAGGCGCGGCAGAAGAGCGCGGTGGGCGAGTCCGGCCGCGTGGCGAGGATGGCGTCCGCCTCCGCCAGGGCCTTGGCGAAGTCCCCGGTCCTCAGGTACCCGATCGCCACCGCCTCGCGCGGCGTGGCCTTCGCCGCGGCAGGGGCGGCGAGCAACCCCGCCACCAGGATCGTGAGAAGCAACGTGCGCATGATGGAACCCTCCCGTCGGGGAATCGATCCCCGCACCTTCTTCTCGGCCACCCGCCCGTCCCCGCCTTAGCGATTCCTCAAAACGAGAATCCGCCCTTTCCCTCCGCCCGGGGGCCCGCAGTCCGTATCCTCCCCGGATGAGCATCGCCCGCTCCACCCTCGTGGTCTCCGGGCTCACCCTCACCGCGTACCTCATCGGCTTCGCGGTCCAGGTGGTCTTCGCCCGCGTCTTCGGCGCGGAGGCGGAGGCCGACGCCTGGTTCGCGGCGGTGGCCGTCCCCAACTTCATCACCGCCATGCTCTTCGCCTCCCTCACCAAGGCCTTCCTCCCCGTGTTCGTGG
>JAOZQC010000074.1:0-5057 GCA_029932425.1 Planctomycetota bacterium
GCTCCTTCTCCGGGGGCCGCGGCTCCTCGCGCTCCCGGGGGGCGGCGCGGGCGGGCTTCTCCCGGCGCTCCGGCCTCTCCTTCTCCGGGGCGGGCCTCGAGAGGTCCAGGCCGAGGTCGTTCAGGTTCGTGAGGGGGCTCGAGGCGTCGTCCAGGCTGTCCAGGATCGAGCTCGCGGGGTCCACGAAGCGCAGCTCGGTGTGGCCCACCGCCAGCACGTCGCCGGGCTTCAGGGGAGTGGGGTCGGTGACCCGGGTGCCGTTGACGGCGATCCCGTTCTTCGAGCCCAGGTCCATCACCGTGACCTCTCCCATCACCTTGCGGACGTGGCAGTGCTTGCGGGAGATGGACCAGTGCCGGAGGATGAGGTCGCAGGACTTCTCGCGCCCGATCCGCCACTCCCCGTCCTCGTTCGTGAGCTCGAGCCGCTCCCCCTTCTCGGAGTCGTTCAGGACCTCGAGGTAGGGCGGTTCGCTGTGGCCGGAGATGCTGGCCAGCACCTCCTTCACCATGCGCATGGCCACCATGGAGGTCTTCTCGGAGGTGGTCTCGTCGAGCTTCTGATCGGGCTTGTCGGTGATGAAACGATAGGAGGCGATCCGCACCTCCGTCCCGGGCACCAGGAGGACGCGGGAACCCGCCTCCATCCGCTCCCCGTTGACCTCGATGCCCGTGGGAGCGCCCAGGTCGACGAGGACCGGCTCCCCGTCCTCCGCCTCGATCCGGGCGTGGTCCGCGGAGACCTGGTGATCCGGGATCTGGATGTCGTTGTGGGAGTGGCGGCCGATCGTGATCAGATCCTGGTCGAAGAAGAGGTCGTAGGTCTTCTCCTGACCTTCGACCTGGCAGTGAACGGTGATCTTGAGATCCAAGTTCCACTCCCTCGCGTTGGCGCCGGGCAGGGAATCCTACCCCCCCGGGGGCTCCGGTCCAAGTGCTGGCCGACACTCTCCGTCCCGGCGGGGGGCGAGGCCGGGCGGCGGGGCCGGGCCGCCGGGCGGGGGCCGGGACGGATCCCGAGCCCCGGCGGGGGGCCGGCGGGAAATGCGGCCGGCGGCCGGCCCGGAGTTCCTACAATCGCGGGCCGCTTCCCGCCGGCCGGGGGCGGCGGGGTGCGGGAGATCACGATGCGCTCGAAAACGTTCTTCCTCTGGGTGAGCCCCCTGCTGCTCGGCTCCTTTCTCGGCGGCCTCCTCCTCATGCACGCCCTGGAGGGCCGGAAGGACCGGTCCTACTGGAACGATGCCGTGGTGGAGCGGGTCCGGGAGATCGTGGGCCGGGAGTACGTGGACCCCGTCACCGAGGACCAGGGGAAGAGGCTCTTCTTCGCGGCCATGGAGGGCTACCTCCGGGGCCTGGACCCCTTCTGCCGCTTCTTCGACCCCGAGGAGTGGGCGAAGATGCAGGAGGCGACCAGCGGGGAGTTCGGCGGTATCGGGGTGCTGCTCCGGAAGGCCGGGAACGGCGGCGGCTTCCTCGTGCGGGGGGTCCGCCGCGGGGATCCCGCCGAGAGGGCGGGGATCCGCATCGGAGACCGGATCGTGGCCGTGGAGGGGACCTCGGTGGCGGAGACTTCCCTCCGAGACCTGATCCGCCTGCTCCGGGGCCCGCCCGGATCCCGGGTCCGGGTGGGCCTGGTCCGGGAAGGACGGCCGTGGGAACGGGAGCTCGTGCGTTCCGAGATCCGCATCGACTCCGTGGTCGGCGTCCGCATGGTGGACCGGGAGAAGGGGATCGGCTACCTCCGGGTGGCCATGTTCCACGACGGCACGGGCAAGGAGGCGCGCCGGGCGCTCACCCGCCTCCAGAAGCAGGGGGCCCGTTCCTTCATCCTCGATCTCCGGCAGAACGGGGGAGGGGTGCTGGAGAAGGGGGCCGTGGCCCTGGCCGATCTCTTCTTCGAGGACGGGGTGATCGTGAGGACGCGGGGCCGGACGCCGGGTTCCCGGAAGGTGTACCTGGCCTCCCGGGAAGGGACGGCCTGCCCCACGGAGCCGCTGGCGGTGCTGGTGGACGGGGGATCGGCGTCCGCCTCCGAGGTGGTGGCGGGAGCCTTCCAGGACCGGCACCGGGGCATCCTGGTGGGGCTCCGCACCTACGGCAAGTTCATCGTGCAGTCCATCCACCGCCTCCCCGGGCTCGGGGTCGCCCTCCAGCTCACCACCGCCCGGTACTTCACCCCCCTGGACCGCTGGCTGCAACGCCGCGACGACCGGGGAGTCCGGGGCGGGCTCGTGCCGGACGTGGTGGTGCCCCGCACCGGGGAGAACGAACGGGACCTCGAGAGGATCTTCGCCTCCCAGCACGGGCTGGACATGGAGGTGGGGGAAGAGCCGGAGGAGCTCCCCGATCCCCAGCTCGAGCGCGCGGAGGAGATCCTCCGCGAGCACGCGCCGCCGGCGAGGGAGGTGGGCGATCCCCGCTGACGCGATCGTGCTCGGCATCGACACCTCCTGCGACGAGACCGCGGCGGCGGTGGTGGCGGGCGGCCGGAGGATGCTCTCCAGCGTGGTGGCCTCCCAGGTGCCCCTCCACCGGCGCTTCGGAGGCGTGGTGCCGGAGATCGCCTGCCGCGCCCACACGGAGAACATCACCCGCGTGGTGGAGGAGGCCCTGTCCCGGGCGGCGGTGGGCCTGGGGGACCTCACGGGAATCGCGGTCACGAACCGGCCGGGCCTGATCGGGGCTCTCCTGGTGGGGCTCTCCGCGGCGAAGGCGATCGCCCTGGCCCGGGACCTGCCGCTCGTGGGGGTGGACCACGTGGAGGCGCACATCTTCGCGGCCGTCCTGGACCGGGAGGACTTCCCTCTCCCCGCCGTGGCCCTCGTGGCCTCGGGGGGCCACACCTCGCTCTACCTGGTGCGGGAGGCGGGGGATCTCGAGGAGCTGGGCCGCACCACGGACGACGCCGCCGGAGAGGCCTTCGACAAGGCGGCGGCCATTCTCGATCTCGGCTACCCCGGCGGCCCCGAGGTGGAGGCGGCGGCCCGGGGCGGCGATCCCCGGGCCGTGCCGTTCAAGAGGCCCTACCTCTCGCCCGATTCCCTGGACTTCTCGTTCTCGGGTGTGAAGACCGCTCTCCTCTACCATGCCCGGGGCCAGAACCGGAAGCGCCGGGGAGCCCCCTTGAGACCGGGGGTCGACGTGCCCGGGGCGGCGGCCTCGTTCCAGGAGGCGGTGGTGGCGGTGCTCACGCGGAAGACGCTCCGGGCCGCGGAGCGGACCGGGGCCCGTCACGTGGTGGCGGGGGGCGGGGTGGCCGCCAACGGGCGGCTCCGCGAGCGCCTGGCCGAGGCCTGCGCGGAGCGGGGGATCGGCCTCACGATCCCCCCCCCCGAGCTCTGCACCGACAACGCGGCGATGGTCGCCGCCGTGGGCGCCCGCCGGCTGGCGCGCGGCGAGCGGGACGATCTCCGGCTCGACGCCCGTTCGAGGATCGATCGATGGAACCCGACGCGCTCCTGAAGCTCCTCGAGGAGGTCCGGGCGGGCGGGGTCACGCCCGAGGGGGCCCTCGCCCGCCTCCGGGACCTCCCGTTCGCGGACCTGGGCTACGCCCGCGTGGACACCCACCGGGCGCTCCGGTGCGGCTTCCCGGAGGTCATCTTCTGCCCGGGCAAGGAGCCCGGGCAGGTGCGGGGGATCGCCGCCCGCATCCTGGAGGCCGGGGGACGGCTGCTGGCCACCCGGGCGGACGACGCCGCGTTCGCGGCGATCCGCGAGGTGGCGCCGGACGCGGTCCGGCACGAGGCGGCCCGGGCGGTGACCGTGATCCGCGACGAGCGCCCGCCGGAGGGGCTCGTGATCGTGCTCAGCGCGGGCACCGCGGACCTCCCCGTGGCCGAGGAGGCCCGGGTGACCGCGGAGGCCGCTGGCGCCCTCACCCGCACGGTCTACGACTGCGGCGTGGCCGGGATCCACAGGTTGCTCTACGAGGCCAAAGGCCTGGAAGAGGCGAATGCCCTGGTGGTGGTAGCGGGAATGGAGGGCGCGCTGGCCTCGGTGGTGGGGGGGATGGTGGACCGGCCCCTGGTGGCGGTCCCGACGAGCGTCGGCTACGGGGCCTCCTTCTCGGGGGTGGCCCCCCTCCTCACGATGCTGAACTCCTGCGCGGCGGGGGTCACGGTGGTGAACATCGACAACGGCTTCGGGGCCGGGTACGCCGCGGCCCGGATCAACCGCATGGTGGTGGCGGCCCGCCGGGGGAGGAACCCGTGATCCGCCCGCCCGCGATGCTGGCGCTGGAGGACGGGACCGTCTTCGAGGGGACGGCGTTCGGGGCCCGGGGCACGAGCGTGGGGGAGGTGGTGTTCACCACTTCCATGGCCGGGTACCAGGAGATCCTCACCGACCCCTCCTACTGCGGCCAGATCGTGACCATGACCTACCCCCTCATCGGGAACTACGGGGTGAACGCGGAGGACCTCGAGTCGGACCGGGTCTGGGCGCGGGGCTACGTGGTCCGCGAGCTCTGCCGCGTGCCTTCCAGCCACCGCGCGGAAGGGCCCCTGGACGAGTGGCTGGCGGACCGCGGCGTGGTGGGCATCGAGGGCGTGGACACCCGGGCGCTGACCCGCCGGATCCGGGTCCACGGCGCCATGCGGGGGGCGCTCTCCTCCGTGGACCCCGACCCCGGCGATCTCGTGGACCGGGCCCGCGCCGCCCCCCGGATGCAGGGCCAGGATCTCGTGCGGGAGGTGACGAGGAAGCGGGCCGGGCGGTGGACCGAGGGCTTCTCCCGCTTCGGAACCCCCCTGGGGCTTTCGGCGGGGCCCGGGGGAGAGGAGAGCCTCTCCGTGGTGGCCGTGGACTACGGGGTGAAGTGGAACATCCTGCGCCACCTCGTCCACGCCGGGTTCCGGGTGACGGTGGTCCCCGCCACCGCCACCGCCGAGGAGATCCTCGCGCTCGGTCCGGACGGGGTGTTCCTCTCCAACGGGCCGGGCGATCCGGCCGCCGTGGAGTACGCCGTGGAGACGGTGCGCGCCCTGGTGGGCCGGATCCCGGTGTTCGGGATCTGCCTGGGCCACCAGATCTCGGCGCTCGCCCTGGGGGGGAC
>JAOZQC010000074.1:5067-9938 GCA_029932425.1 Planctomycetota bacterium
GTTCAAGCTCCCGTTCGGCCACCGGGGGGGGAACCAGCCGGTGAAGGACCTGGGGACCGGGCGCGTGGAGGTGACCTCCCAGAACCACGGATTCGCCGTGGATCCCGCCCTGTTCGAGTCGGGAGAGGTGGCCCTGACCCACGTGAACCTCAACGACGGAACCGTGGAAGGGCTCGCGCACCGGGAGGCGCCGCTCTTCTCCGTGCAGTACCACCCGGAGGCCTCGCCGGGCCCGCACGACGCCGCGGTTCTGTTTTCCCGGTTCCGCCGCCTGATCCTTCGGGGGACGCCTGCCGAATTGCCTTGACCCCCTCCGGCGGGGCGGGCTAGCTTCCTTCGTTCTTCCTTCGATCTTCGGCCACCGAAAGGAGTTCCATGCCTACGGTCTGCGTGGTGGGGGCCCAGTGGGGCGATGAGGGGAAGGCCGGTATCGTCGACGCCCTCGGCGCCGCGGCCGACTGGGTGGTGCGGTTCCAGGGGGGGCCGAACGCCGGTCACACCGTGGTCGTGGGAGAGGATACCTTCAAGCTCCATCTCCTGCCCTCCGGCCTCGTCCGCGAGAGACCCCGCTGCCTGGTGGCCCAGGGGGTCGTCGTGGATCCCGAGGTCTTCTTCCGCGAGCTCGACGAGCTCGAGCGCCGCGGCGTGGACACGAAGGGCCGGATCTTCGTGGCGGACCGCGCCCACCTCATCCTTCCCTACCATCGCCTCCTGGACGGGCTCACGGAGACGCGGGCCTCCGTGCCCATCGGCACCACCCGGAAGGGGATCGGACCGTGCTACGCCGACAAGGTCTCCTACCGGGGCATCCGGATCGCGGATCTCATGGACCGGGAGTGGTTCGAGACCCGGCTCGAGGGGGAGGTGGCGGCGCGGAACGAGCTCCTCCGGAAGGTCTACGGGGCGGAGCCCCTGGACCCGGCGGAGGTGAGGGACGTCCTCCTCGCCTACCGGGAGCGTTTCGCGCCCCTGGTGGTGGACGGCGCCGAGGTCCTGGCGGAGGCTCTCGACCGGGGGGAGGAGGTCCTCTTCGAGGGCGCCCAGGGCTTCCTCCTGGACGTGGACGCGGGCACCTACCCCTTCGTCACCGGATCCAACGCCTCCGTGCTGGGACTCTGCGCCGGTGCGGGCATTCCCCCCCGGCGCGTGGACCGGGTGGTGGGGGTGGCGAAGGCCTACTGCACGCGGGTGGGCGGGGGCCCGTTCCCCACGGAGGACCCCGGGCCCGACGGCGAGCACCTCCGCTCCTTCGGCAAGGAGTACGGCACCACCACGGGCCGCCCCCGCCGCTGCGGCTGGTTCGACGCCGTGGCGCTCCGGTACGCGGCCTCGGTCTCCGGGTTCGACGAGCTGGTGATCACCAAGCTCGACATCCTGTCCGGACTGCCCGTGATCCGGGTGGCCACGGCCTACGAGCACCGGGGCCGCCGGATCACGAGGTTCCCCGCCGCGGTGCGGGTCCTCTCGGAGGCCGTGCCCGTGTACCGGGAGTTCCCCGGCTTCGAGGGCGATCTCGGCGGCGTGCGCTCCTTCGAGGATCTCCCCCCCCGGGCCCGCGAGTACCTGGCCGCGCTGGAGGACCTGGTGGAGGTCCCCATCCGCACCGTGGGGGTGGGGCCCGAGCGGGACCAGCTGGTGCGGAAGGAGTGACCGGGGCATGGGCCCGGAGACGCCCCCGCCGGACCTCGGGATCCCTCCCGAGAGGATGCCCCGGCACGTGGCCATCATCATGGACGGGAACGGTCGCTGGGCCCGGCGGCGCGGCCTCCGGCGCGTCCTGGGGCACCGGACGGGGAGCCGGACGGTACGGGCGGTCACCCGGGAGTGCGCCCGGCTCGGCATCGAGCGCCTCACGCTCTACGCCTTCTCCAGCGAGAACTGGAAGCGCCCGAAGGCGGAGATCGACTACCTGATGAAGCTGCTCCGGGAGTACCTGGTGAAGGAGCGGCGGGAGATCATGGAGAACAACATCCGGTTCCGGGCGATCGGCCGGCTCTCGGAGCTGCCCCCGGAGGTCCGGGAGGACCTCGACCGGACGGTGGAGATGAGCCGGGACAACACCGGCCTGATCCTCACCCTCGCCCTGGCCTACGGGGGCCGGGCGGAGATCGCCGACGCCGCCCGCCGGGTGGCGGAGAAGGTCAGGGAGGGCGTGCTGCTCCCGGAGGACGTGGACGAGGAGACGATCCGGGAGCACCTCTACGATCCGGAGATGCCGGATCCCGATCTCCTCATCCGGAGCGCCGGGGAGATGCGGGTCTCGAACTACCTCCTCTGGCAGATCGCCTACTCCGAGTTCTGGGTGACGGAGGTGTTCTGGCCGGACTTCGGGGTGGAGCACCTGCACGAGGCTCTTCGCGACTACGCCCGGCGGGAGAGGCGCTTCGGCGGGCTGAAGGAAGAGGAATGACGAAGGAGCGCGTCCTCCTGGCCCTCTTCGGCTTCGGCCTGGCGCTGGGGGTCCTCTACCTGGACTACCGGCTGCACACGTTCGTGGGCTCGCTCCTGGTGATCACCGTCCTCGGCGCCCTCGCCCTCGCCGAGTTCTACCCCATCCTGGCCCGGATCGGGCTGCCCGCGAACGCGGGGTACGGTGTGGGGGCCGCGGTGGCGCTGTTCCTCCTCCGGGGCGTCCTCCAGTGGCGGGGCCTGGCGATCCCCCCGGCCCTGACCCGGGAGTGCCTGATGGGTTTCCTGGCCCTGGTGGTCATGGGACCGTTCCTGGCCGCCCTGTTCCGCGGCGGGCCCCCGGGGCCCGGGGGACGGGAGGACTTCGAGCGGGTGGCGGCCACGCTCCTCGGCCTGCTCTACGTGTGGTTCCTGCTCTCCTTCCTCCTGGAGCTCCGGCTCCTGGACGACGGGAGCGGGACCACGCACCTGGGGCTGAAGCTCACC
This sequence comes from Planctomycetota bacterium, assembly GCA_029932425.1. GTDB lineage: Bacteria > Planctomycetota > JAJSAM01 > JAJSAM01 > JAJSAM01 > JAOZQC01. Next base: position 7,963 of record JAOZQC010000074.1, read on the forward strand.
CTGGTCCTCGTGCTCTCCGTGAAGCTCGGCGACTCCTGCGCCTACCTGGTGGGGCGGTCGGTGGGCGCCACCCCGCTCACCTGGGTGAGTCCGCGGAAGACCTGGGAGGGGGCCGCGGGCTCGGTGGCGGGGGCGGCGTTGACGGCGGTGATCCTGGGTCTCCTTCTCGGCTTTTCGTGGTGGCGGATGCTCCTCTTCGGAACCCTCACGAACGTCGCCGGGCAGTTCGGGGACCTCGTGGAGTCCTTCCTGAAGAGGCGCGCGGGCCTGAAGGATTCCGGCCGGTTCCTCCGGGAGATCGGGGGGCTCCTGGATCTCCTGGACAGCCTTCTCCTGGCCTCCCCGGTGGCCTATCTGCTCGCGCTCCTGCTGGGGATCGGCACCTGACCGGGGTATCGTGTTTCCCTTGAACCGGGGCCCGAGGGAGTCTGTCATATCCGGTGCACGGCGAGTGACGAGACCATGAAGGAAGTCCTTTCGACGCGCAGCCCGGACGAGGAGCGGGCCATTCTCGGCCACCTGGACCACACGGTGCGCCGCCTCCGGGAGGCCCTGGGGGTCACGGTGACGGCCCGCCAGGGGGAGATCCGGGTCCAGGGGGAGCCCCGGGCCGCCCGCGCCGCGGTGCGCATCCTCGGGAAGCTCCGGGACCTGGTCCGGGAGCGGGGGATGCTCACGGAGGAGGAGATCGATCGGCTCATCGACGTCTCTCCGGAGACCTCTCCGGACGCGCGGCGGATCGTCCGGGCCCTGGACGGCACCTGGATCCAGCCCCGGAGCCCCGGCCAGCGGCGCTACGTGGAGGCCATGGAGAAGGGCGGGATCGTGCTCTCCATCGGCCCCGCGGGGACGGGCAAGACGTATCTCGCGGTGGCCATGGCGATCGCCCATCTCCGGCGCGGCCGCTACCGCAAGCTCGTGCTCGTGCGTCCCGCGGTGGAGGCCGGCGAGAAGCTGGGTTTCCTGCCCGGCGATCTCCAGCAGAAGGTGAACCCCTATCTCCGCCCGCTCTACGACGCCCTGGGGGACATGGTCCCCTTCGCGGAGATCGAGCGCTACCAGGAGCGGGACGTGATCGAGATCGTGCCGCTCGCCTTCATGCGGGGCCGGACGCTCGACAACGCCTTCATCATCCTCGACGAGGCGCAGAACACCACGCCGGAACAGATGAAGATGTTTCTCACGCGCATGGGGCGGAACTCGATGATCGTGGCCACCGGCGACATCACCCAGGTGGACCTGCCGGAAGGGCACGTCTCCGGGCTCGTGGACGCCCAGCGCGTTCTCCAGGGGATCGAGGGGGTCCGGTTCGCGTACCTCTTCCGCGAGGACATCGTCCGGCATCCGCTGGTGCAGGAGATCGTGGAAGCCTACGAGAACCGGCGGGCCGGGCCCCCTCGCCGCGGCGAGGAGGAGGAGTGACGTCTCTCGGGGAGTGGCTCCGGGGAGGGAGGCGGATCCGGGGGCCCCGGTACGAGCGGATCAGCGAGGCGGTGGGCTCCATCCACCGCCCGCAGAGGGTCCGGCGGCCCCTGCACCATCCCCTCACCGTGCTGGCCCTGGGCGTCGTCCTCTCCCTGGTCACGGCGTTGCTGCTCCTCCCCGAGGAGGGCGCGTCCCCGTCCGCGGTCCTGGGGGCCCTGCTCTTCACGGGGGTGCTGAACTCCCTGGTCTTCGCCTGGTTCGTCCAGTTCCGGCGCGACATCCTCCAGAGCCGGGCGAAGGTGGGGCTCGTCTGCCTCCTGGCCCTCCTGGTCCTCGCGCTGGCGCGTCTCTCCGTCCACATCGAGACCTGGCCCCGGGGCTTCATCCCCGTGACCGCGGCCACCCTCGTCCTGGCCGTGGCCTTCCACCGGCGGTTCGCGCTGGAGGTCTCCTGGTTCCTCCTGGTCTACGTGGCCGCCATCCTCTTCCGCGCCCCCGGGGCGGGGGTGGAGGGGGTGTCGGGGACGGGGGTGCAGGGGAGGGGGGGGCGG
>JAOZQC010000570.1 GCA_029932425.1 Planctomycetota bacterium
GGGGGGGTGCGGACGGCGGAGGACGGCGGGGGGGAGCCCGGGCGGGAGGGGGTGGCGGGGCTCGGGGTGGGGGACGCGGCCCTCCTCGAGAACCTCCGCTTCCACCCCGGCGAGAAGGCGAACGACCCGGACTTCGCCGGGGCGCTGGCCGCCCTGGGCGACCTCTACGTGAACGACGCCTTCGGGACCGCGCACCGGGCCCACGCCTCCGTGGTGGGGGTCCCCGCCCTCCTCCGCCCCGCGGCGGCGGGCCGGCTCCTCACGGAGGAGATCCGGGCGCTCTCGCGGGTCCGGGACGAGCCCCCGCCGCCCCTGGTGCTGGTGCTCGGGGGGGCGAAGGTCTCGGACAAGATCCCCCTCCTCGAGAGCTTCCTGGGGAAGGCGGCGCGGATCCTGGTGGGGGGGGGCATGGCCTACACCTTCCTCCGGGCGGAGGGGGTGGAGATCGGCCGCTCGCGCCTGGAGCCCGACCTCCTGGACACCGCGGGGCGGCTCCTGCGCGAGGCGCGGGTGCGGGGGGTGGAGGTGCTCCTCCCCGCGGACCACGTCTGCGCGGCGGGCCCGGAGGCCCCGGAGGGAGAGGTGATCGAGGGGGCGATCCCGGAGGACCGCATGGGCCTCGACGTGGGGCCGGAGACCGCCCGGCGCTTCGCGGCGGCGGTGGCGGAGGCGGGGTCCGTGATCTGGAACGGGCCCCTCGGCGTCTTCGAGCGGGAGCCCTTCGCGGCGGGGAGCCGGGTCCTGGCGGAGGCGCTGGCGGCCCGGGACGCCGGCGTGCCGCGGGTGGTGGGGGGCGGGGACACCGCGGCCTGCGTGGAGGCCTTCGGCCTGGCGGACCGGGTGGGGCACGTCTCCACGGGGGGCGGGGCCTCCCTGGCCTTCCTGGGGGGGAAGGAACTCCCGGGCGTGGCGGCGCTCGGGGAGGGCTCGTGATGGAGGGCGGCGACGGGATCCTCATCGCTCCGAGCCTGCTGTCCGCGGACTTCACGCGCCTCCGGGAGGAGGTGGAGACCGTGGAGCGGGCGGGGGCGGACCTCCTGCACGTGGACGTCATGGACGGCCACTTCGTGCCGAACCTCACGCTGGGGCCGTTCCTGGTGGACGCGATCCGGCGCGTGGCCACGGTGCCTCTCGACGTGCACCTGATGATCGACGAGCCGGCGCGGTACGCGGAGGCCTTCGTGAGGGCGGGGGCGTCCTTCCTCACCTACCACGTGGAGTGCGCGGAGGGGTCGCCGGCCACGGCGGAGAGGATCCGCCGCCTGGGCGCCCGGCCCGGCGTTTCCCTGCGGCCGCGGACTCCCGTGGAGGCGTTGCGCGATCATCTCCCCCTGGTGGACCTGGTGCTGGTGATGAGCGTGGAGCCGGGGTTCGGGGGGCAGGAATTCATGCCCGAGGTTCTCCGGAAAACGCGTGCACTCCGGGAGGAGCTTTCGTATTCCGGTAGGGTGGAGATGGACGGCGGCATCGGGCCGGAGACGGTGGGCGCGTGCGCGGAAGCGGGCGCGGACGTCTTCGTGGCCGGCAGCGCGGTGTTCGGCGCGCCGGATCCGGCGGAGGCGGTCCGGGTCCTGCGCGCGCGGGCTACAGGGCGCGCCGGCCGCCGCCGATAGAGTACCTGGGCCGAGGGCATGACGAACGCGACCACGAGACGGCGGGAGAGGCCGGGACTGTGCCTTGTGCTCGTCCCCTCCGGGGAGACGGACCTCACGCGCGAGGGCCGGCTGGAGGGCGACGTGCACGTGCCGCTCACGGGCCGCGGGCGGCGGCGCACGGAGCGCGTGGGCCGCCGGGTCCGGGAGGAGGTGGGACGGGTGGACGCCGTCTACTCCTCCGCGAACCAGGGAGCCTTCGAGACGGCGGAGATCCTGGCGGGGCCCGACGGCTGCCGGGTGCGGGTGCTCCGCCGCCTGGAGGGGGTCTCCCTGGGGCTCTGGGAAGGGCAGCGGCGGGCGGAGGTGCGGCAGCGGCACGCCCGTATCTACGAGCGCTGGACCCGGGACCCGCTGGCGATCACGCCCCCCGCGGGGGAGCGGATGGCGAGCGCCTACGCGCGGGTGGGGGCCGCCCTCAGGACCATACGGAAGAGGCACCGGCGGGGCGTGGTGGCGGTCGTGGCTCCGGAGACCGTGATCGCCCTCCTCAGGTGCCATCTCGAGGATCTGCCCGCCGCCCGGGTGTTCCAGGTGGCGCGGCGGCTCTCCGCGTTCGAGATGGTGGCGCCGGCGCCGGTGACGACCCACGGGGGGCGGTGATGGGCCTCGCGTTCCGCAAGAAGAAGGACATGCCGAGCGGGCTGTGGACCAAGTGCCGGGCCTGCGGCAAGATGATCTACCGCAAGCAGTTCACCGAGCAGCACGGGGTTTGCCCGGAGTGCGGCCACCACGAGAAGATCCCCGGGCCGGAGCGGATCGAGATCACCGTGGACCCCGGCACCTTCGAGGGTTTCGGGGAGGAGTTCCTGCCCCGGGACGTCCTGGAGTTCCGGGACCGGGAGCCCTACGAGGCCAAGATCGGGAAGGCGCAGCGCAAGACGGGGCTCTCCGAGGCCGCT
>JAOZQC010000075.1 GCA_029932425.1 Planctomycetota bacterium
CGGCTTGAGCTGCAGGCCCGTGCGCCGGCCGGTGGGTCCCACCTGGGACTTCTGAGGTTCCTCGCACATGATCTCTCTCCGGCCCCCCCGCGCTTCCCGGGGAGGCGCCGCCCGCAACACCGGTCCCGCGGGAGGGCGACCGCCCGGGGACCGATCAATGCCCGGAGGAGTACTCGGGATCCGCCTCGCCCTCGGGCTCCACCAGGGCGTAGGCGATCCGTCCCGCCTCCCCGTCGATGTAGCGGAGGTAGACCCACTCGAGGGTCCCGCCCCGGCCCGCCGCCATGAGCCCCGGCTGCTGGTTCGGGGAGATCCTCCGGCCGGCCACCTTCTCCAGGGGCTCAAGGCTTCCCCGCACGGTGCTCGCGTAGTGGAGGCCGCCCTTCGCGTCCGCCACCAGCAGGCAGAGCTCGCCGGAGGCGTCGAGGGCGGAGGCCGTGACCCGGGGCTCCTCCAGGTCCTTCACGTCGAACCGGGCGCCCACGCGCCGCCGGACGGTGCCCAGGTCGGCCCGGACGCACTGCCACTCGTTCCCGCTGCGGCACACCCCCCACACGGCCGGCTGCGGCGGCTCGGGATCGATCCGGTCCCGGTCCTCCGGCTTCGTGAGATGCTCGAAGGCCGGGGCGCCCCCCGGCCGGGCCGCGGTGTCGAGGAACATGTGCAACCAGAGGACCGGTGCATCCGCCAGCCAGGCGGACTCCGTGAAGACCCCGCTCTCCGGGTCGTCCAGGAACAGGCGGGCCACCATCACCCGGCGCCGGTCCTTCCCCACCCACGCGAAGTGCATGCGGGTCGCGTACTCCCAGGCCACGGAGCAGGCCGCCACGGGCCTGGCCGGGCCGAGATCCACCCGGTAGCTCTTCGACGCCCCGGCGGGGGTGACGTGGAGGACCGTCAGGCCCGTGCCCTTCCCTTCCAGGACGGGAATGAAGACGGAGCGGTCCCGGAGGCTCAGGGGGGACTCGAGGATCACCCCCCCCTCGGGAATCTTCACGGGGACCACCGCGGGCGGCGCCCGCCCCGTGGTGTCCACCGTCCCCAGCGCGAACTGTCCCCCGTAGTCCCAGACCACGTGGAGGGTCGTGGTCTCCTCGTCCGGGAAGGTGGAGGCCACCACCTGCCCGCGCTGCTTCGCCTTGCCCACGCGGAGGCCCCGCATGGGGTTCTTCGGCAGGTAGGCGCTCTGGAGCTGCAGGAACACGAGCCGGTCGGCCTCCCCGGCGTGGACGAAGGCCCCGGAGTTCGGGCAGGCGGATCCGCGCAGACCCGGAACGGAGGTGCCGAGAGTCACCGGCTTCGCGGGCCGCACCCGGAGGCGGACCGGCTTCGACTCCGCCATCTCCCCCACGCCCTGGTGCCGGGCGGTGATGTCCCAGTCCCCCGGTTCCAGCTCGCCGAGCCACTGGAGGACGTCCCCCGAGGTCTCCATCTCCTCGCCCGGAAGGAGCGTGCGGCGCTCCACCTCCTCCGGCCCGTGCCGGTGGATCCCGTCGCGGTGCCGGGGGGAGAGGGCGCAGCCCGTGATCTGGCCCTCGGGAGGCTCGAGGGAGAGCTCGTCCTCGTCCGCCGGTTTCTTCGCGCCGGGGGGCAAGGCCACGAGGAAGGTGGCCTCGTTCTCGGGCTCGAAGGTCCTCAGGCCCTCGAACGCGTGGGACCCGGTGTTCTTGAGCTTCATCCGGAAGAACACCGACTCCCCGCGGACGCACTCCGTCCGCGAGAGTTCCAGCGAGAGGGACAGTGGCTCAGGCATGGTCTTCCCCGCGGGTCATGAGACGTTGAAGGTGACGGAGATCGACGGATCCCTCCCGTTGCGGTAGGTCACCACGGAGGTGCCGGGGGACCGGGCGGTGACGCGGATCCGCAGGAACGTGGTGCCCGACCCCACGTAGGCCAGGCCCACGTGGGAGTTGCTGCGCGTCCAGCGGGCCTCTCCCTTCGGGATGCCGGTCATGTTCACGCGCCCCGTCCGGTTCGAGCCCCCCCGGGTGGTGTACGCGATGTCCGGGCCGAGCGCCATGATGAACGCCGTCTGGTTCGTGGAGGAGTCGAGAGCGATGGGGCCGCCGATCTCCCGGAGAATGACCTGGCCGGAGCGGTTCTGGCTGTAGGTCACGGCGGTGAGAGGTCCCATCCTCTCGATGATCTCGTTCCGGAACCGCGTGCTCTTCTGGATCTCCACCCGGTCGAAGAACCTCATGCCGAGGGCGCAGAGGCCGCACGGCTCGGCGGTGACGGGCCGGGTGTAGGAGAGCAGGCAGGCGAAGGCGTCCCTCGCGTCGTGGTCCAGGGGGTTGTTGTTGCTCCGGGGATCGATGATGTAGCGCGCGTCGGCGGTCGCCGCGCCCGCGGCCGCGAAGAACCCCCAGTCCCCCCCCGTGTGCGCGTGCCGGAGGGACTTGACGTGGCCGAACTCGTGGGCGCAGGTGCTCGTGGCCATCGCCGTTCCGTTCGCGCCGGACGGCTTCCGCATCCAGAAGATCCGGTCGCCGATGTAGGCGCCGAGGACGCTCCCCACCCGGGGGTCCTTGCAGAGGAACATGAAGAGGCCGTTCCCGTCGTCCTGCTTGCGGCGGGCGTCGCCGGAGGAGGGGTCGGCGATGCCGGCGGCCTGGCAGGCCTCCGCGATGGCCCGCCGGGCGAAGTCCTCCACCTTGTCGAAGTCCACCCTGCGCTGCACGGTTCCGCGGACGCGCACCTCCCGGGTGACCACGTCGGGGAACAGGGTCCGGTTGTAGACCTCCTCCGTGTAGTGGGCGGCGTTCCCCACGTCCGGGGTGGAGGAGAACATCCGCTGCACGATCCGGGCCCAGGCTTCCCGGGTCAGCTCCGGGTAGTCGGAGGGGGGGACCACCTCCAGGAACACCTTCCGGTACCAGCTCGTGATGTCGGCCCAGCGGATGTCGTTCCGGGTGGTGTGGTTCGCCAGGACGCAGAGCCGGAACTCCGTCTTCCGCCACAGGGTGAGCCGGGGGCCGCAGTACCACCGGGGCGCGGGAATCGCGTGCGCGTCCTGGTCCAGGAGCTCCACCTCCGCGCCGTTCTCGCGGGTCTCCCGGATGTCGTCCGTTCCCTTCACCACCCGCAGCAGGAAGCGGTAGTTGTCCCCGCTCACGGGAGGCGGACGGAGCGCGAAGTCCGCGACCCCCACCTCCACCCCGGCGTCGGGGTCCTCCACGAGCTCGAGGTCGAGGGAGGCGTTCATGTCGCCCGCCGCCGTGACGCCGGAGAGATCGGAGAACGCCACCACGTCCCGCTCGACGCACACCTCCTCCACCACCGGGGGATCGCGGTACGGGAGGCGCTTCAGGACCTCCTCCGCCTTCACCCCCGCGTCCCTCGCCGAGGGGCGGCGTCCCCCCTTGAACCAGGTGAGCGCGTTGTCGTCGCCCGGGGTGGGATCGCGGTCCTCGCGGTTGTACTTCTTGAAGAAGTCGTTCAGGAACGCCCTCCGGCGCCCGTCGTTCCGGTCCAGCTCCTCCCGGGGGTCCTTGATCTCGATCTCCACCTTGAGATCGTCGTCCTCGAGGGGGAGGGGCGTCGTGCCCGCGAACCGCCGGACCACCACGCGGAAGGGCACGGCGGGCTCCACGTCCGGGAGCCAGCGGCGCTCGCGGTAGTAGGTGGGGTTGGACTTCCGGTCCCCTCTCTCCCCGAGGAGGGTGAGGTTCTCCGCGGTCCGGGTCCCGTGGTTGTCGGTGATCAGGATCCGGAGCCTCCGGTCGGAGGCCTCGGGCGGATCGTCCGGCGTTCCCCCCTCGTCGCGCGGACGGGCGGGCCGGTCGTACTCCTCGCCCTCCCGCGACCCCTCCACCACGTTCGGCAGCACCGTGGAGGGATCCAGCGGGTCCAGCGAGTCGAGCGCACAGAGGGGGGCGTCGCAGCGGTAGCGCCTCGCATCCCGCTCGATGCGCTCCGCCCCCAGGTAGAGCAGCTTCACCTGGTAGCGGACGGGACGGAGCTGGAGGACGGTCCTCCGCTCCAGGGTTCCGGCCTGCGACTTCACGCCCTTCTCGCTCATGTGCCGGCCTGACCTCCGCCTGCGTCGGTCACTTCCTTGAAGTCCCACTCGTCGTCGTAGCGGTCGGGGAGCTGGGCCCGGGCCTGCCCGGGATCGATCTCGTCCACCCGGACCACGCCGTCCCCGTCCGTGGTGAGGTCCCGCTCGCTTCCGTCGGGGAGGGTCACCTTCACGTTCTCGCCCTCCACGGGATTCCCCTCCGCGTCGAGAAGCTGGAACTCCACGAACGTCTTCTCGGGCTCCTGCTCCTCCTCCTCCTCCCTCCCCATCTCCCCCACCTCGGTGGAGCCGGGATCGGCGGCTTCCGTCTCCGCCCTCTCGGCCCGGACCCGGGCCGCCTCTCCGGGGTCGGGGGGAAGGGCCTCGTCGGGGGTGTCCGCGTCCGCGGGCGGCGTGGGGGATGCGCTCTTCGCCGATTCCTTCTGGGGCATGGTCGCTCCTCCGAACTTCAGTTCAGCTTGATCAGGCTTCCCTGGATGGTGACGATGCCTCCCGTCTTGATGTCGATGCCCGAGGCGTCCAGGACCAGCTCGGACCCTCCCGCGGAGATGGTGACGTTCGTCTGGGCCTCGAGCACGATCTTGTCCGCGGAGAGGCTGATCTTTCCGGAGGTGGCCTCGGAGTGGTCGGCCTCGAAGCTCTCGTCCACGTCCCCGGTCACGATGAGGGAGAGCTTCCCCTGGATCCGGGTGTTCTGGGCCCCTCCCACCGTCACGTTCCGGTCCCCTCCCACCTTCTCCTTCTGATCGCCGCAGATCTCCTCGCTGCGGTCCCCCTCCACCTTCTCGAGCTGGTTGTTCTTCACGATGAGGTGGCGGTCGTTCCCGATCGTCTCCCGGCAGTCGTTCAGGACGATGATGTCCTCGTCCTTCTGGGCGTGGATCATGACCTGCTCCTCGCCCTTCTTGTCCTCGAACCGGATCTCGTTGAAGCCGCCCCCGCCCTTGCTCGAGTTCGACTTGATGCCGCTGAGCGTGGCGTAGTCGGGGAGACGGTACGGCGGCTTGTTCGCGCCGTTGTAGACCCGGCCGGTGACGATGGGCCGGTCCGGATCCTCCTCCAGGAAGTCCACGATCACCTCCTGCCCGATCCGGGGGAGGGCGATCCCTCCCCAGCCCTTCCCCGCCCACACCTGGGCGACCCGGACCCAGCACGAGCTGTTCTCGTCCGCCTTCCCGTACCGGTCCCAGTGGAACTGGAGCTTCACGCGGCCGAACTCGTCCGGCCAGATCTCCTCCCCGGCCTTCCCCACCACGATGGCCGTCTGGGGCCCCTGGACCACCGGCTTGGGAGTGATGCGGGCCGCCCGGAACTGGACGTCGCTGGAGATGCAGGCGAAGGAGCAGGAGTACCGGGTCTCCCCGCCGCTCCCCACTCCGGATTCGTACTCGGGAGCCGACAGGTGGTGGCTCGCGGAGACCACCAGGTACTCGCGGTTCTGGTCCTCCCGGGGATGATCCTCGAGCGTGAAGAGGGCCCCGGCCATGATGCCCCGGGCGCTGGCCGTACCGTGCGCCACCTCGTACCGGGCCTGCAGCTCCTCGAGCCGGGCCCGGGCGTAGGTGTCGCCCTCCTCCTTCTTCTCGTACTCGCCCGGGTAGTCGTAGATCTCCAGTCCCGAGACCGCGTGGTCCCGGCTCACCGTCGCCTTTCCCTCGAGCTTGGCCGTGGGGTTCTTGAAATCGAAGTCGTTCAGGACGCACTTGCCGGGCTGGACCTCCTTCGTCACCGACCAGGTGATGATCTGGTCCCGCTCCCCGGGAGTGGTGTCGGTCTGGACCTGGAGCGCGATCCGCTCGTAGCCCGGGTAGACGGCATGAGATCCGATCCCGTCGGAGAGGACGAGGGTGTGCTTGCCGTTCTCGTGCTGGAAGTAGTAGTAGATCCCCTCCTGCTCCATGAGCCGGCTCACGAAGTTGAAGTCCGTCTCCCGGTACTGGACGTTGTACTCCCAGGTGCGGTAGCTCCCGCTCAAGGACTCCTGGAAGTCGGTGAAGCCGTGGTCCCGGAAGACCTTCTTCAGGATGTCGGGGACCTTCATCTTCTGGAAGATCCGGCAGTCGGAGGTGCGGGTGAGGAACCAGAGCCACGGCCGGAGGGTCACGTGGTACCGGGCGAAACGCCCGTGGCTCCCGGACATGGTGAAGCGGCTCGCGAACCCGTTGAAGTAGCGGGTGTTTCCGTCCGGCAGCTCCATGCGCACGGTCATGTTCTGGCCGAGGATGTCCTCGTGGGAGATGTCGAAGTTCTCGCTGATCATCTCCACGTCGAACTGGAACATGCGTCCCAGTTCCTCCGTGGCGGTCATGCGAAGGAACAGGAGCACGTCCTCGCCCAGGGGGCTGGAAATCGCCACGGTTCTGGCGGAGGATGCGATCGGCATGGTCCTCTCCCCGGCTGGCGCCGAATGAACCCGTGTGAGAAACGCCCTACCCGCCCGCAGTGTACCGGCTCGGGGGGGAACCGCGAAGAGGCATACGGCTCCGCCGGCCGCCGGGGGACCCGGCTCCCCCACCCTCCGGGGGCCCTCGACCCGGAGGACCGCTTCCCCCTTCGGCCGCGGGAAGGAAGGGAGGCGAGACAGGGCGAGGGGGCCCTCCCGCCACGTGACCGGGCTTCCCGTCGAGATCCCGGCGCGGGCACGCCCGCGCTGTCTCGGGTCGCGTTCCGCGGCCGACCCCCTCCCCGCCGACCCGGGGGACCGCCCCTCCGGCCGCGGAGACCGCGGGCCGGAGCTACTTGTCTCCGGTGAGGACCTGCTTCACGCGGAACGCGAGCCAGATGTCGTCGGGGTCCAGTTCCAGGGCCAGCTTCAGGAGGCGCTTGCCCTCCTCCCGGGTGGCGTCGTCATCGTGGAGGGCCTCTCCCAGGGACGCGTAGAACTCCGCGGTGAGGGGATCCAGCTCGATCGCCTTCTTCCAGAGGGCGATCGCCTTCTTCCGGTCGCCGTCCCGGAGGACGAGGTCGGCGAAGCGATGGTAGGTGAGGGGGTTGTCCGTGCCCTTGTCGATCGCCTCCTGGTAGAGACGCTTGGCCCGGATGGGGCGCCCCGTGCGCGCGGCGTCGAAGGCCGCCTGCTCGAGACCCCGGGCGGAGGTGATCTGGAGCTTCCGGTCGATGTAGTCGTACCAGGCCTTCTGGAGCTTCCGGACCGCGGCGTCGTTCCGGAGCCCCAGGTACTTGCGGAAGGTCTTCCAGACCTCGGGCCCTTCCACGGTCTTCAGGTTCCCGAACCCCATGGGGACCCGCCGGACGTCGCGGCCGTTGGCGAGGGCCATGACGAAGCTCTCGAACTTCTTCCGGTACTTCTTCTCGGTCATCAGGAAGTGGACGAGGGTCCAGCCCCAGTTGTAGTGGGCGTAGGTCCCCCGGGGCGCGGACACGAGCTTCTCCAGCTCCCAGCGCTTGCCGGCGGCGATGTCCGTCTTCACGGTGGAGAGCCGGCCCTCCTGGATCAACCCCACGGTGAGCTTCTTCCGCCGGGCGTCGTAGACGCTCGCCCCGTAGTACTCCGCCAGGGACTCGCCGGGGAAGTGGGGCATGGAGAAGTCCACGTTGATGAGCATCTGCAGGTAGTGGTTCACCTCGTGGAAGAGCACCTTCTCCGTGTACCGGGGATCCAGGCGGTTGTAGTAGAAGTTGAGTTCCAGCGGCTTGACGAACTTGAAGTATCCCTGCACGCCGTACCCCGCACCGCTGATCTGCAGGAACTTTTCGTAGCTCGTGTAGAAGCAGACCTTCAAGGGGTAGTACCCCTTCGGTTTCGTGATGCGCCAGATCTTGCCGAACTCCCGGAAGTAGGCGTCCATGAGCCCGGCGTAGTAGTCGGCGATGTGGGGCGGCACCGTGTACTCGAAGAGGAAGTGCTTCGTCTTCTTCTTCCAGCGGTTCCGCCACTCCTGGTGCCCCCGGATCTCCTCGAGGTAGGCGCGCTTTTGCGCGAGGCGTTTCGCCACGAGCTGCCGCCGCTTCTGCGGCTTCATCCACTTGCCCTCGTAGCGGACGAGCCCCTGGGCGGCCTTCTCCTTCTCCTCGGGGGTCCGGGGGACGAACCCCGCGTCCCCCTCGAGGATCGCGGTCTCCACGAGCCGGGAGGGGATCACCACGTCGCCGTTCTCGAAGTGGACCTTCACCCCCGTGCCCACCCGCTCCATCTTCGGGCCGTCGATGATCCGGCCGTCATGGAGGATCACCACGTCCGCCCGCGCCGGCCCCGCCGCCAGCAGCATCACCGCCGTCGCGAAGATCACCCGCCGCATGAGAGTCGACCCTCCTTCCTCCGCCGCGCCCCGGCGCCCGTCCGATCGCGCGCGGGTCTCCTCATTTCCCGTCCCCTCAGCCGATGTACTTCCGGAACGAGCGCTCCATGGTCTCCCAGGTGGATTTCTTCCAGCCCTGGAAGGCCCGCCGGAAGACCTCTTCCAGGAGCTCCTGCTCCTCCTTCCGCAGGGCCTCGCGGCGCTTGCGGAAGGCCTCGTCCTCCTCCTCCTCCGTCTTCGGCTTGTCGTCCTTCCCCTTCTCCTTCTCCTTGGCCTTCCGCTCCTTCTCCTTCTCCTCCACGACGTCGCGGAGCGTCAGGAGGTAGTCCTTGAGGAAGGACTTGGCTCCCTTGAGCCCGCGGCCGGGGCCGTCGAAGAGATAGCGGAAGAGCTGGGCGGACTGGGCCTGGTACTCGAACCGGTAGGTCCCCCAGGTCATCTTCGCCAGCTCCTCGATGCTCTTCAGCTGCCCGGCCTTCTCCGCCTCCCGCAGGCGGTCCTTCTCCCAGTCGTCCGGCTTGAAGCAGAGGCGGTTTCCCTTCAGGGTGGCCGTCCCCAGGTACTGGAGGAGGCCGTACTCCACCCAGGCGGGGATCGCGATGTAGAGGTCCGGGTTCTTGTCGTAGAACCAGGCGCGGATGACCCCCCGCACCACGCTCTCGAAGGACCAGCTCCGGGCGCCGGAGCTCTTGTCCTCGTAGGTCACGATCTCCGACTCCGAGTTGAACCAGGCGTCCGAGGAGGTGTCCGAGTAGGACGCCGCCTCGTCCGAGGACTTGCAGACCCGGATGATCATGGGGCGCACGTACTCGTCGCCCAGGTAGGAGAAGCTCTTGTCGAGCCAGGCCCGGACCGCCGCCGCCCGGGCCGCCACCTTCTTCGCGTACTTGCGGTCGGTGTCGTGGAGGACGAAGAACTCCTTGTACGTGAAGCTGTTCCAGCCCGAGGGGAGCTTCTCCACGGAGCGGCGGAAGGCCTGCTCCTGCCTCTCGCGGCGGCGCTTCTTCCGCTCCGCGGGCGAGAGCTTCTTCTCGTCGACCAGGTTCACCGTTCCCTCGGTGGTGGTCTTCCCGAGCGAGCCCTTCCGGGGAATGAAGCGGAAGCTCTTCAGGCAGCCGTACACGTCTCTCTTCAGCTTCTTGTAGGTCGTCTCCAGGACCTCGAACTGCACCACGAAGTCACCGTCCGGGTGATGGAAGATCCCCGCCACCAGCCGCTTCTTCCCCCCCCAGGTGAGCTTCTCCACCTTGATCTCCACCAGGGTCCACGCGAGGTCCTTGCGCCGCTTGTCCTCGCGGAGGCTCTCGTACCAGCCGCCCCGGGCGTAGTTCTTTTTCAGGTACTCGGTGTAGTTCCGGTAGGGGTTCTTGATCCGGATGGTGACGTCGGGTCCCTCCTCCCGCTCCTTCTTCTTCACCTCGACCCCCCGGTCGGTGGTGACGGACTTCGGGAAGATGATCACCCGCATCTCGGGCTTGAAGTAGACGGGATCCCCGGTCTCGTCGACTCCGCTGTACTCCCGCTTCGAGAGGAACTTCGCCACGATCCAGCGCTCGCTGTTCGCGATGGGGACCGGCTCCCATCCTTTCGGCGTTTTCAACCAGCCCGCTCTGCAAGAGTTCGACGG
>JAOZQC010000571.1 GCA_029932425.1 Planctomycetota bacterium
TCTCGCGGTGGTGGAGGTGTCGTCCCGCGACGGCGCCCGGGTCCTGGCCTGCCGGGCGGAGGGGGTGACCCAGCTCGAGGACGCCGGGGGCTCCGCCGATCTCCGGGTGGCGGACAACCGCGTGACGAGCGTGGACCTCCGCGAGACCGGCGCCCCCGCCGCCCACGCCTCCGTGATCCGGTCCGCGGGGGCCGGCGACGTTTCCATCGAGAGGAACGTGCTGGGGGGCGAGCGGGGGACGGGGACCGCGGGCGTGGAGATCCGGCCCCCGGAGGGAGCCCTCCACCGGGTGAGCCGCAACCGGATCTCGGGGTACGCCGACGGGATCCTGGGCGAGGGCCCGGGCCGGGCGGACGTGAGCCGCAACCGGGTGGAACGCTGTACGAACGGGATCAACCTCGCCGGAGCCGTCACCGCGGTGGACTGGGACGTCACGGGCAACCGGGTGAACGACGTCCTCGCCGTGGGGCTCTTCCTGGGGGACGGCGACGGCTGCCGGGTCCGCGAGAACGACGTGCGGCGCGCCGGCGGGGACGGGATCAACCTCGGGGGGGTGTTTCTCGACGTGCGCCGCAACCGCGCCCGGTTCGACGCGGGTACCGGCCTGTTCGGCGAGACGGCCTCCTCCGACTACTACTTCAACAAGGCCAAGCGCTGCGGGAAGGGGATCCGGGTCCAGGGTACGGGAAACCGCCTCAAGCGGAACCGGGCCTCGAAGAACTTCGGCGACGGCCTCGTGTCCACGGGGGGGAACGTGAACGTCGAGGGCAACCGGGGCCGGAAGAACGGCGGCGTGCAGGTCTCCATCCACTGACCCTGGGAGACGAACCATGGCGGGAATCCACGAGGGAGTGAGGGCGTACGTCGAGCCCCGCGAGAGCGACAAGTCGCTGGCGGCCCGGACGCGGGCCACGATCGCCCGGACCTTCGAGACGCTGGCGGGGAAGGCCGAGGAGCCTCTCCGGGAGCTCATCGCGGGCCGGGGCGCTTCGGAGGGGCCGCCCCTCGACGATCTCGCGACGCTGTCCTCGGTGGCCGCCGGCGACGCCGAGCTGGCCAGTGCGGTGGCGCTGAACGAGGCCCAGTGGCGCCACTACCTGGTGATGATCCCCTCCATGAACGTGGCCCGGAAGGAGGTGCGGGCGCTGCTGGCCAGCCGGCTCACCGACGTGTATGCGGAGGGGTACGACCTCACGGGGCGGTACTACACGGGCACCGGCCCGGCGAGCGTGGTGGAGGACCTGGCCTGCCGGCGGGCCTGCGAGGTGTTCGGGGCCCGGTTCGCCAACGTGCAGCCGCTCTCGGGGGCTCCCGCCAACGTGGCCGTGTACATGGCGCTTCTCCGGGAGGGCCTGTCGGAGTTCCGGGTGGACCGGGAGGGCAACCGGACCCCCACGGAGAACTACGAGGCCCATCCCGCGGACCGGGTGCTCGCCCTCGGCCTCTCGGACGGAGGGCACCTCACTCACGGCCTCTTCCTCAACTTCTCCGCCCGGTTCTTCGACTTCCGCCACTACGGCACCACCGAGGACGGCTGGGTGGACTACGACCGGATGGAGGAGATGGCCCGGGAAATGAAACCCCGGCTCATCCTCGTGGGGGCTTCCGCCTACCCCCGGGACTACGACTATGCGCGGGTCCGCCGCCTCTGCGACTCGCTCGAGCCCCGGGCCTACCTGATGGTGGACATGGCGCACTACGCGGGCCTGGTGGCCGCAGGCCTCCTGCGGAATCCCCTGGCCGAGGGAGCCGACGTCTGCACCTTCACCACCCACAAGACGCTGGGAGGGCCGCGGGGGGCGGTGATCCTCACGAACGACGAGGAGCTCCACGGGCGGATCCGCACCGCGCTCTTCCCCGGGCTCCAGGGCGGCGCCCACTTCAACAACATCGCGGCCATCGCCTGGATCCTGGGCTTCGCCCGGACGGAGGAGTTCCGCGCTCTGCAGGAGCGGATCCGGGACGACGCGAAGGCGCTGGCCGAGGGGCTCCGGAAGCGGGGCATCCGGCTCTCCTCCGGGGGCACCGACACCCACCTGATCCTCATCGACCTGCGCGGGCAGGGCTTCACCTACGGGAGCAAGGGCAAGGAGATGAACGGGCGGCAGGCCTCCGAGTGCCTGGAACGGTCCGGGCTCATCATCAACCGCAACGCCGTCCCCCGGGACAGCCGCAAGCCGTGGGTCACGAGCGGGATCCGCATGGGCACGAACGTCCTGGCCGCGAGGGGGATGGGCCCGGAGGAGATGGACCAGGTGGCCGACCTCATCCGGCGCGCCCTCGACGGGGGCGGCGACCCCGACGTGGAGGCCGCCGTCCGTTCGGAGGTCCTGGCCCTCACGGACCGGTTCCCGATCACGATCTGACCGGGGGGACGCCCGCCTACTCGTCGAGGAGCTGCTCGATGACCTTGGCCAGGAGCTTGAAGTTCTCCCCGGAGTAGCCGGTCATGAGGAAACGCAGGATCCCCTTCTTCCCCACCAGCGCGTAGTGCGGGTAGTTCCCGGTGTGTCCGAAGGCCTGGAACATGCGGTCGTTCCCGCAGAGAC
>JAOZQC010000572.1 GCA_029932425.1 Planctomycetota bacterium
CGCGTCCCGGTTCAGGCGGGCCAGGCCGGCGGTGAACTCCGCCCGGTGGCGCTCCACCAGTCGTCCCACCACGATCTTCCCCTCCAGCTCCTCCTCGGTGAGGCCCTGGGCCTCCTCCACCGGGATGGACTGGTCCCGGAGGTACTTCAGGTTGCTCACCGGGTCCTTCATGCCCACCAGCTTGCCGAAGCTCACCGGGCACTGGCTCGGGATCTCGATGAAGCTGAAGCCCTTCTTGGCGATGGCGTACTGCATGGATTCCATCAACTGGAAGGCGTGGAACGTGGTCCAGCGCGCCACGTAGGCCGCCCCCGCCGCCGCCACCAGGTCCGCGATGCGCATGGGGTGCTCCACGTTGGCGTAGGGGGTGGTGGTGGTCTTGATCCCGAACGGGGTGGTGGGGGAGACCTGCCCCCCGGTCATGCCGTAGATGAAGTTGTTCACCAGGAACACCGAGAGGTCGATGTTCCGCCGGGCGGCGTGGATCAGGTGGTTGCCCCCGATCCCCGCCAGGTCGCCGTCCCCGGCGATGATGATCACCTTCAGGTCCGGCCTCATCACCTTCACGCCGCAGGCGAAGGCGATGGCCCGGCCGTGGGTGGTGTGCAGCGTGTCGCAGAGGAAGTAGGGGCTCGGGATCCAGGAGGAGCACCCGATCCCGGTGACACACACCATCTCCCGGGGATCGATCTTCATCTCGTCGATGGCCGTGGCGAAGGTGTTCAGTACCGTTCCTCCGCCGCAGCCGGTGCAGAAGGTGGTGGGGAGGATCTCCTGCCGGAGGTACTTGAGCAGCCGGTGGTGCCTGGGAGGTTCGGGGGCCGGGAGGTCACCGGCGAGTCCGGCCCGGGGATCGGAGGTGCCGTAGGAGGGTTTCAGGTCGCCGGGCGAACACTCCTCGGCATCCACCGCGGCCAGCTCCTCGAGGTACTCCGGATCGTTGAGATCGCGGATGCTCATGGGGCGGCCCTCTCGATCACCGCGCCGATCTCCGCGGAGGAGTGGATCTCCCCGCCGATCTTGCCGCAGGGGATCACCTCGCAGTCCACGTGGCGCTCCACCTCCCGGCAGAGCTGCCCCAGGTTCATCTCCGGGACCAGGAGCCGGTCCAGCCCCTCGCAGGCCCGGACCACCTCCCCCACGGGGAACGGCCAGAGGGTGATGAGGCGGCAGTAGGCGACCTTCCGGCCCGCGGCCCGGGCCTTCAGCACCGCGCCCCGGGCGGGCCGGGCGGCGGCGCCGTAGGCCAGCACCCCCACCCTGGCGCCCTCCTCGCGATCCGTCTCCACGCGGGCCAGCCGGTCCCGGGCGTCCCGGATCTTCGCCACCAGGCGCCGGACCAGGCGGTCGTGGACCTCCTGGGTCTGGACGTCCCGCATCCCGTCCTCCCGGTGGGTGGAGCCGGTCACGTGGACGAAGCGGCCGTCCCCGAACTCGATCATGGGGGGCACGAGCCGTCCGCCGAAGGCGAGCTCCCCCTCCGCCGCCTTCCGGCGCGGATGCCGGCGGACGTCGCGCGGGGACGGGAACACCACCCGGTCCCGGACGTGGCCGATCTCCCCGTCCATGAGGAAGATCACCGGGGTCCGGTACTCCTCGGCGAGGTTGAAGCAGTCGATGATGAGGTCGAAGCACTCCTGCACGGTGGAGGGAGCGAGGGCGATGATCTCGTGGTCGCCGTGGGTCCCCCAGCGGGCCTGCATCACGTCCCCCTGGGCGGGGAGGGTGGCCTGGCCCGTGGAGGGGCCGGACCGCTGCACGTCCACGATGACACAGGGGGTCTCCGTCATGCAGGCATAGCCCACGCTCTCCTGCATGAGGGAGAAGCCGGGCCCGCTGGTGGCCGTCATGGCCCGGGCGCCGGCCCAGGCCGCGCCGATCACGGCGGAGATGGAGGCCAGCTCGTCCTCGAACTGCACGTAGTACCCGCCCACCCGCGGCAGCTCGCGCGACATGACCTCCGCCACCTCGGAGGCGGGGGTGATGGGGTAGCCCCCGAAGAAGTCGCATCCGGCGTAGATCGCCCCCATGGCCGCGGCCTCGTCGCCCTGGAGGAAGTGCGGCCGGCCCGCCAGGCTCGAGAGATAGAGCTCGGCCGTGCTCGCGTCGCCGCCGGTGGCCTGGAATGTGGTGCTCACTCGTTGTCGATCGTGATGGCGAACTCGGGACAGAGGAGCTCGCAGAGGCGGCAGCCGTGGCAGTCGTGCTCCTTCACGACCCGGGGGACGTAGTATCCCCGGCGGTTGATCGTCGTGGAGTCCTCGAGAACTCCCACCGGGCAGAACTCGGTGCAGATCCGGCAGCCCTTGCAGAGCTCCTCGTCGATGAAGATCATGTTCCTCGCACCCCCGACTTCGTCGGCCGAAGACGCCCGGCCGGAACCGAACCCGCCTTCGATCGAGCGTTCGAATGTTACTCCGTCCCGCCCCGAGGTTCAATCGGGGGACGAGGGTGACGGAACGAGGGGGACCCCGGACTTGCCGCCCGCCGCCGGCCGAGGCATACTGCCCTTCCCGGAAGCCCCGTGCGCCCGCCCCCGGACCGGCC
>JAOZQC010000573.1 GCA_029932425.1 Planctomycetota bacterium
TGAACTTCTCCACGCTCCGCGGTTCGAAGGAGCGGCTCTCCTGCGGAGGGCAGGCCTCCGGCCCCGTCTCGTTCATGAAGGGGTTCGACGCCTTCGCCAACGTGATCAAGTCCGGGGGGAAGACCCGCCGGGCGGCCAAGATGGTGATCCTCGACATCGACCACCCGGACATCGTGGACTTCATCCGCTCCAAGTCCTCCGAGGAGATGAAGGCCTGGTCCCTCATCGACGCCGGCTACGACGGGTCCGTGAACGGCGAGGCCTACTCCTCGGTCTACTTCCAGAACGGCAACCACTCCGTGCGGGTCACCGACGACTTCATGCGGGCGGTGGTGGACGGGGGCAAGTGGCGCACCATCGCGCGGACCACGGGGGAGGTGATGGACACCTTCGAGGCGCGGGACCTCATGCGGATGATCTCGGAGGCGGCCCACCAGTGCGGGGACCCCGGCCTCCAGTTCGACACCACCATCAACGAGTGGCACACCTGCGCGGGAAGCGACCGGATCTACGCCTCGAACCCCTGCTCCGAGTACATGTTCCTGAACGACACGGCCTGCAACCTGGCGAGCCTGAACCTGCTCCGGTTCCGGGGCCCGGACGGCGAGTTCGACATCCGGTCCTTCCGGAAGGCGGTGCGGACGATCTTCACCGCCCAGGAGATCTTCGTCGACAACGCCGCCTACCCCACGGACCGGATCGCCGAGATGAGCCACCTGTACCGGCCCATCGGCCTCGGGTACGCCAATCTCGGCGCCCTGCTCATGGCCCGCGGCCTGCCGTACGACTCGGACGGCGGGCGGGCCTACGCGGCGGCGGTGACCGCGATCATGTGCGGCGAGGCCTACCGGACCTCCGCGGAGATCGCGAGGTGCCACGGCGGGCCCTTCCCCCGCTACCCGGAGAACGCGGATTCCTTCCTGCACGTGATGGTGAAGCACCGGGCCGCGGTGGAGGGCATCGACGCCAACCTCATCCCCCGCGACCTCCTGGACGCCGCGCGGGAGGTGTGGGACGAGGCGGTGGAGACGGGCCGGGTCCACGGGTTCCGGAACGCCCAGGCCACCGTGCTCGCGCCCACGGGAACGATCGCCTTCATGATGGACTGCGACACCACGGGCATCGAGCCGGACATCGCCCTCGTCAAGTACAAGAAGCTCGTGGGCGGCGGCATGCTGAAGATCGTGAACCAGACGGTCCCCGAGGCCCTCTGCCGCCTGGGCTACCGCGACGACGAGATCCGGGACATCCTCGAGCACCTGAACGAGCGGGAGACGATCGAGGGGGCCCCCCACCTCCGCGAGCGGGATCTCCCCGTCTTCGACTGCGCGTTCCAGGCCCGCAACGGCCGGCGCACGATCCACTACATGGGCCACGTGCGCATGATGGCCGCGGTGCAGCCGTTCCTCTCCGGAGCCATCTCGAAGACGGTGAACCTGCCCGCGGACGCCACCGTGGAGGACATCGAGCGGACCTACATCGAGGCCTGGCGGCTGGGCCTCAAGGCCATCGCCATCTACCGCGACGGCTCGAAGCGGATCCAGCCCCTGGGAACCTCGAAGGACGAGCGGGCGAAGGCCCGGGAGAAGGAGCGGAAGCCGGTCCGGCTCAAGCTCCCGGAGGAGCGGCGCTCCCTGACCCACAAGTTCCGCGTGGGGGACCACAAGGGGTACCTCACGGTGGGCTTCTACGAGGACGGGAGTCCCGGCGAGATCTTCGTCACCATGGCGAAGGAGGGCTCCACCGTGCGCGGCCTCATGGACACGGTGGCGACCCTGGTCTCCATCTGCCTCCAGTACGGAGTGCCCCTGGAGGACCTGGTCCGGAAGTTCGAGTACGTGAAGTTCGAGCCCCAGGGCATGACGAACACGCGGCAGATCCCCTTCGCCCACTCCGTGGTCGACTACATCTTCCGCTGGCTGGGCATGAAGTTCGGCCACCGCGAGGTTCCCGCCGCTTCCGCCCCCGCGGCGGAGCCCGTGCCCGCGCCCGGTCCCGGGAACGGGAACGGCAACGGGAACGGGCAGGGAAGCGCGGAGGCGCGGGCCCGGTCGGAGGTGGCCTTCCTGCCCGAGTCCGACGCTCCGCCCTGCGCCGAGTGCGGGAGCATCATGGTGCGGAACGGCTCCTGCCACAAGTGCCTGAACTGCGGCGCCACCTCCGGCTGCTCGTAGTCCCGCCGGGGGGTGGTAGAATGGCCCCGTGGTGAGGGATCCCTTCCTTTCCGGGAGGCGGCTGGCCTGGGCGGCGGCGGCGGCGACGGCGGCGGCCGCCCTGGCCACGGCGCTGTGGATCCGGGCCGGGGCGCCCGGCGCGGGAGACTTCCCCGACCGCGTGGCCGCCGTGGACGCCGGGCGCGGGGCCTGGGTCCTGGCGTGGTGCCTGCGGCTGGTCTCCGCCGTGCTCCTCCTCGCCTTCCTGACCGCGGTCACCCGGAGCCTGACCCCGGGGTACCCGGTCCTCCGCGCCACGGTGGCGCCCCTGCTGGCCGTGGCCGTCGCCGCGGAGGGCCTGGCCGGGACGTTCGGGGCGGTGGTCTGG
>JAOZQC010000574.1 GCA_029932425.1 Planctomycetota bacterium
TTGTGCTGGTACCGCATGCGCACGAAGGTGCCGTAGGTGGCCTCGAAGGCCGCGGTGTAGACGCAGGTCATGCCCAGGATGCCCGGCGCCATGAAGGTGGCGTAGTCCAGGCCCAGGAACCGGGTCTCGATGTACCGGCCCACGCCGAGCCCCACCGCCAGGAGGAAGAAGACGGGCTCCAGGACGGCGGGGGTGGCGTTCGCCACGAAGGTGTCGGAGTAGACGCGGAAATGCCGGAACCACACGCTCGCCACCCGCTGCCCCACGTGGGGGGCGCGGCGGGCGGGCAGGGCGATGCTCTCGCTCATCGTTCTCGCTCCCGGAAAAAGGGGCCGTTCACTCCCGGAGCCCCCGGCCGGTCATGTGCAGGAAGACGTCCTCGAGGCAGGTGGGGCGGAGCTGGGCGGCGCCGAGATCCAGCTCCCCGAGCCACCGCCGGAGCCGGGCCTCCTCGTCGTGGAACACGTACACCCGGTCGCCGTGCTCCTCCACGCGGGCCCGGGCGGCGAGGACCGCCGCGGCCTCCCCGGAGTCTCCGCTTCCGAACTCGAGCGTCCAGGCGGGGAGGGTCTCGCGGATGAGCGCGGCGGGAGAGCCCTCGGCGATGAGCCGGCCGCGGTCCAGGATCCCCACGCGGTCCGCGAGCTGCTCCGCCTCCTCCATGTAGTGGGTGGTGAGGAGGATGGTCATACCCCGGGCCCGGAGCTTGCGGAGCGTGGCCCAGATCACCTGGCGGACCTGGGGGTCGAGACCGGTGGTGGGCTCGTCGAGGAGGAGGAGCTCCGGGTCGTTGAGCAGCGCCCGGGCGATGAGCAGGCGGCGCTTCATGCCCCCGGAGAGGGCCTGGGTGGGCATCCTCTCGCGCCCGTCCAGCGCCACGAACTCCAGGAGGCGCCGGACCTTCTCCCGGAACGCCCGGCCCCGGAGCCAGAAGAAGAGACCGTAGATGCGCAGGTTCTCGAGGACGTTCAGCTCGTCGTCGAGGGCATCGCTCTGCATCACCACGCCGAGCCGGGCCTTCACCCGGGTCTGGTCCCGCCACGGGTCGAGGCCGAGCACGCGCATCTCCCCTCCGTCCCGCGGCAGCACGCCTCCGATCATCCGGGAGAGCGTGGTCTTCCCCGCCCCGTTGGGGCCCAGGAGGGCGTAGCAGGTGCCGCGGGGAATCCGGAGCGTCACCCCGTCGACGGCCGTGAGATCGCCGAAGCGCCGGGTCACCTCCCTGAGATCGACCACCGTGTCCATGCCGCCGCCTCCTGCGACCGAGAGCCTCCGAGTCTACCCTGCGGAGGGCGCGGGAGCGCGAGGGATCGTCCGGCGGTGGGGGAGGATGAACCGCCCGAACCGTCGTTCGGCGGGCAGGCCGCGCGGCCGCGGGAGGGAGAGGATCGCGCCGCCGGAGGAACCGGCCCGGGTCCCGGGAAGCCCGCGCCCGCGAGGGGGGGAGGACCGGCGATCCCGGGGGGAGGCGGGGGCGGCCCACCGGCTCAGGGAGGGGGCGGGACGCGGGCGGAGGCGAGGACCGTCCTCGGCTGGAGGACGGCCCCCTCGATCCACCCCACGCCCAGGAGCCGGGGAGGGTCGCCCGCGAGCACCGCGATCTCCCCGGAGCGCGCGGGGAGTCCCGGCGGCCGGACGGCGGCCCCCGCGCCGAAACGGGCGGCCTGCTCCCGGTCCAGGGCGATCTCCGGGAGCCCCGCGGCCCGGAGGATCTCCGCCGGGGGGCGCAGGAACCGCCGGAGGGAAGCGGGGGGAATCGGTGCGGAAGGGGGGACGGGGAGGGCCTGCTCCGGCCGGAAGGGTCCCACCCGGGTGCGGCGGAGAGCGGCGAGGTGGGCGGGGAGGCCGAGGGCGCGGCCGAGGTCGCGGGCCAGGGCGCGCAGGTAGGTCCCCGCCGAGCAGGTCACCTCCAGGTCCAGGCGGGGCCAGGTCGCGGCCGTCACGCGGAGGGCGTGGACGGTGACCCTCCGGGGGGGCGGGGACACCTCCTCCCCGGCCCGGGCCCGGCGGTAGGCCCGGCGTCCGGCTACCTTCACCGCGGAGTAGGCGGGAGGCACCTGCTCGATCTCCCCCACCAGGGCCTCCAGCGCGCGGTCCAGGCCGGGGGGAGGCCGGGGGCCGGGATCCGCCTCGGCCGTCACCCGTCCCTCGGGGTCCAGGGTGTCGGTGGCCCGCCCGAAGGCCACCCGGGCCTCGTAGGTCTTCGGCAGGGCCGTGGCCCAGCGGGAGAGGCGCGTGGCGTCGCCGAGGAGGGCGAGCAGCACCCCGGTGGCGAAGGGATCCAGGGTCCCCGCGTGCCCCACCCGCACCCCGGAGGGAAGGGCGCGCTTCAGGGGCGCGAGCGCCCGGTGGCTGGAGACCCCGGCGGCCTTGTCGAGGACGACGAGCCCGGGGGAGCGGCATGGATCTGCCCCGGCGGGATTCTTCATTCCCCGGATTGTAGCGGCGCCGTATGGTGATTCCCCGGGGGATCGGCGACGGGGAGGGAGGCGTGAGCGAGGTGGCGCGGATCTCGAGGGCGGCCGTGCTCGTCGAACCCG
>JAOZQC010000575.1 GCA_029932425.1 Planctomycetota bacterium
GCTCCCAGACCATGCTCATGCATCGCCAACAGATCCGCGCCTTGCATACGGGACCACGGCGCTCGTAACGGGGCCGCACTTCGATACTCCGACAACCTGCCAGGGCCCGCATTTCTCGGCAGGCGTGCGGGCGATGGTTCCGGGCCGATGGTGGGAACGGGGCTCCCCCGGACCGCGGAGACCCGGGGTCCGCCGCAGGCGGTTCTCGGCGAGGGATCGGGGACCGGGGGCGACGAGGAGTCGGCGCCCCCCGCGCCGGTGACGCGGCGACGCCCCGCCGGGAACCACGGGATCCGGCGGGAACCGCGCGATCTCACGAGAGAGGAGGGGGGACGGTCACCGCGGGCCGGCGGGCGCGTCTCCGACCCGGCCCTCTCCCCCGGGAGCTTCCCGGGGGCGGCGGCGGAGTTCCGGAGGAGGAGGCGTCCGCGAAGGGGGGACGGGACGCCCTCCCCCCGCCGGCGGGAAGGCGCGGGTCAGCGGAGGGAGCACTCGAAGCCCCGGTCGAAGGCCTCCTCGAAGTCGAAGCCGTCCCGGAAGTCCGCCAGGGAGTCGTTCTCGTTCCTCATGAGCAGGTCGGCGTTGACGAGGTTGAACACGATCTCCCCGATGTGCTCCGTGGAGGTGATCCCCCACTCGTAGAAGACCGTCCGGGCCAGGAAGCCGAAGGAATCCAGGGCGTACTCCCGGACGCCCTCGAGGAGCTCGGGGCCGGACACGTGGCGCCGGGTGTTCAGCCGGGACAGGGTGTACTCGAGAGCCTCGAAGAGGAAGAGGTAGGCCTGGGGAGGGAAGCGGGGGTCCTTCCGCACGATCTCCCGGATGCCTTCTTCCAGCTTCTGGTCTCCCATGCGGCACCTCGCTCGCTCCTCCGCCGGGCCCGGGTGGTGCCCACCGGGCGCCGTGCTCCGATCGGCTGTATCATATTTCGGAGAATCGGGCCTTCCAGTTTACCGAAACCCGCATCTCCCCCCGCCGGGGCGGGATCAGGCCGTCCCGGAGCCCCCCTCCCCCCCGTCCTTCCGGCCCACCTCGGCGGCCGGGAACACCGCCCTGTCCGCTCCTCCCAGGAGCACGGTGACGGTGGCCGCCAGAGCGTCCACCGCCACCACCTTCCCCGGCCCCGCGGGCGTCGTCACGCGGGCCCCCGGCCGGGGGAGCCGCGCCCGGGAGCGGCGGTACGTCTCGTCCTCGAACCGGAGGCAGCACTTCAAGCGCCCGCACCGCCCGGAGATCTTGTTCGGATCCAGGGTGGACTTCTGGTTCTTCGCCATGCGCATGGTGACGGGGAGGATCTCCCGCATCCAGGAGGTGCAGCAGAGATCCCGCCCGCAGTACTCCTGGTCCCCGAGGATGCGCGCCTCGTCCCGGACCCCGATCTGTCGCAGCTCGATGCGGGTGCGGAACCGCCGCGCGAGGTCCTTGACCAGCTCCCGGAAGTCGACCCGCCCGTCGGCCGTGAAGTAGAAGATGATCCTCCCCCCCCCGAAGAGCTGCTCCACGTGGACCAGCTTCATCACGAGACCCAGCTTCCGGATCCTCTCCTCGCAGAACGCCCGGTGCTCGGTGAGGGCCCGGGCCGCCAGGTCCCGCGCCCTTCGCTCGTCCTCCCCCTGCATCTCCCGGAGCACCTCTCCGGGCGGCGGCCGCGCGTCCGCCGCCAGGGGCACCGCGTCCCGGGTGACGATCCCCGTCTCCACGCCCCGTTCCGTGCGGAGCACGCACCGGGCGCCGCGGGCCAGATCCGGGTTCGTCGTCCAGAACTCCGCGCGGTGGAGCAGGGCCCCGTACCGGGCTTCCGTCACGTACCGCTGATCCTTCTCCATCGGGGCAGGACCTCGATGAGGGCGGCCTGGAGGGCCGCCTCGGGGTTCACGTTCCGGGAGAGATTATCGAGGCCGCGCCAGAGCGCCCGGTAGCAAATCGCCGCCTCCGCGAGCACCGCTTCCCCGGCGGGGGGGTGGAGGGTCCGGGCGCGCAGCAGGTCGAGGAGTACGAGGAGGATCTCCCGGAGGAGGGCCTCCGGGAGCGGCCGGAACCGCACCGTCTGGCACCGGGAACGGATCGTCTCGGGGAGGACGTCCCGGCGGCTCGTCACGAGCACGATCGTGGCTCCCGGGGGCGGTTCCTCCAGCGTCTTCAGCAGCGCGTTCCAGCAGGCGGCGTTCGATCGGTCCGCCTCGTCGATCACCGCCACCTTCCGTTCCCCCTCCATCGTGCGGAGGACCAGGCGCGCGCAGAGGTCGTGGACCTGCTCGAGCCGGATCTGGGTGCTGTCCGCCGCCCGCTCCAGGAGGAGGAGGCCCTCGTGGGAACCCGCCTCGAAACGGAGGCAGGAGGGGCACGCTCCGCAGGCGTCCGGCGGATCCCCCCTTCCCCGGCAGAGGGCGGCCTTCGCGAAGGCCAGGGCCGTCATCCTCTTGCCCACTCCCTCGGGACCGTGGAAGAGATACGCGGGGGCCAGCCGTCCCGACGCGAGGGCTTCCCGGAGCAGCCCCACCGCGTGATCTTGACCCCTCACCGCCTCAAAGGACACGAT
>JAOZQC010000076.1:0-9529 GCA_029932425.1 Planctomycetota bacterium
CTCGAGCGCTGCGCCCGGCTCGCCGAGCGGCCGGGGGTCACCTGCCGAACGCTCCTCGGGCAGTCCACCCGGATCCACCACACCCTGGCGGGGATGGTGGAGGAGGAGATGCCGGACCTGGTGCTCATGAGCGCCCACGGGCAGGGAAGCCACCGGGAACGCCCGGCCTGTCCCTACGGCCTCGTGAGCGGTTACCTCCTCTCCTACGGATCGACGCCGATTCTGATCCTGCAGGAGGAGGAGCGGATCCCGGAGAAGAGACCGGTGTCCGACACCTTCTTCCACCGTCCGAAGGAGCGGACCCGGCTCTGGTGATGACCGACCCCGGAGAGGCTTCCCGCCCCCCCTCCGACGCCGCCCTCCTGGCCCGGAAGCACCGGGACACGGGGGGTGCGCGCCCCCGCCGGGTAAGGGCGATCCGCCGCGAGACCCGGAGACTCGGGCGCCGGTTCGACCGGATCTACCAGGCCCTCCGCCCGCAAGCGCCCGGGGATCGGCCCCCGGGCTCGGAGTGGCTCCTCGACAACGAGTTCCTCATCCGCTCCGCGCTCCGGCGGGTCCGGGAGGGCCTGCCCCCCTCCTTCTGGCGGGAGCTGCCCCGCGTGGCGGGCGAGCGGGGCGGCGAACCCCGCATCCGGGCGGTGGCCCGGGCCCTCATCGAGGAGGGCTGGGGGCAGCTCGAGATCGAGGCGGTGGTCCGCTTCCTCCGGCGCTACCAGCAGGTGCTCCCCCTCACCATGGGGGAGCTCTGGGCCCTCCCCAACGTCCTGCGCATGGAGATCCTGTCCGACCTGGCGGCGGTGGCGGAGGAGGCCCTCCTTCCCGACCGTTCGGTCCCCGCGGGGATCGGGATCGAGGAGGCGCGGGAGGGGCGGGAGGCGGAGGACCGGCCCATCGCGGAGCGCGTCCTCTCCCTCCGGACCCTGCGGATCCAGGACTGGAAGTCCTTCTTCGAACGCGTCTCCGGGGTGGAGGACGTTCTCCGGCTCGACCCGGCGGGGGCCTACCGGGCCATGGACTTCCCCACGCGCGACCGGTACCGCAAGGCGGTGGAACGTCTCTCCCGCGCCTCCCGCCGCCCCGAGACCGAGGTGGCCGCCGCCTGCGTCCGGCTCGCGGAGGAAGCGGCCGAGGGGGACCCGCGCCGGAGACACGTGGGCTACTACCTCCTGGACGAGGGCCGCCGCCGGCTCGAGGCGGAAATCGGGGCGCGGGCGGGAGCGGTGGTGCGCCTGGGCCGGGCGTTCCGCGGGGCCGCGGTGCCCGCCTACCTGCTGGCGCTCACCGGGGTGACGGCGTGCATCCTGGCTCTCCTGGCGGGCGCCCTCCCCTTCGACTCCCGGCTCCTCTCGGGGGTGGTCCTCGTCCTCGCCGCGATCCCCGCGAGCGCGGTGGCCCTGGCCCTGGTCCACTGGGCGGTCTCCTTCGTCGTCCCTCCCCGGATCCTTCCCAAGATGGAATTCGCGGGGCCGATCCCGGCGCGCTTCCGGACGTTGATCGCCATCCCCGCCCTCCTCACCGATCCCCGGGAGATCGACGCCCTGGCGGCGCAGATGGAGACCACCTGGCTCTCCGATCCCGACGACGCCTTCACGGTGGTCCTCCTCTCGGACCTCGCCGACGCGCCCGAGGAGGAGACGGCGTTGGACAAGGACCTCCTCGACCGCATGGTGGCGAGGATCCGGGAGCTGAACCGGCGCCACGGGAGGGCGGGCCGGGAGCCGTTCGGCCTCCTCCACCGCCGCCGCCGCTTCAATCCCGCGGAGGGCGTGTGGATGGGCTGGGAGCGCAAGCGGGGGAAGCTCGAGCAACTCCTCCTGCTCATCCGCGGGGAGGCCGTCCCCGACTTCGCGGTCCGGGAGGGGGGCGTCCGGGATCTCCGGTCCGTCCGCTACGTGATCACGCTCGACGGGGACACCCTGGTGCCCCGGGGGGCCCTGCGCCGCCTGGTGGGCGTCATGGCCCATCCCCTGAACCGCCCCGAGTTCGATGAGCGGGGACGGGTGCGGGCGGGCTATACGGTGATGCAGCCGCGCCTGGAGTGCCTGCCGGAGTCCGCCGGCCGATCGCTCTTCTCGCGCGTCTTCGCCGGCGACACCACCCTGGACATCTACACCCACGCCGTCTCCGAGGTCTACCAGGACCTCTTCGGGGAGGGCATCTACGCGGGGAAGGGAATTCTCGACGCGGAGGCCTTCCTCACCTCCCTGGAAGGCCGGGTGCCGGAGAACGCCCTCCTCTCCCACGACCTCTTCGAGGGGGTGCACGGACGGGCGGCGCTGGTGGACGACGTCTACGTCCTGGAGGGATTCCCCTCCCACTACCTGACCTGGCTCAAGCGCACCCACCGCTGGATCCGAGGGGACTGGCAGCTCCTTCCCTGGCTCCTGCCCCGGGTCCCGCTCCGGGGGGGGGGACGCGCGCCGAATCCCCTGTCCCTCCTCGACCGCGCGAAGATCTTCGACAACCTGAGACGAAGCCTGGAGGCTCCCTCGCTCCTCCTTCTCCTGGCATCGGGATGGATCCTCGGGGCGGCCCCCGCGCTCACCTGGTTCCTCCTGGTCACGGCGTTCGTGGCCGTTCCCTTCCTCCTCGGCGGCCTCTCCTCCCTGGCGCTCCTGCTCCGCGCGCGCCTCGACGGGCGGTCCACGGTGAGCGTCCCGCCCCTGGCCTCCCGGTGGCAGCGCTGGGCGCTGGCCGTCGTCTTCCTCCCCCGGGAGGCGGTCACCGCCCTCGACGCGGTGCTCCGGGTGCTCTGGCGGCTCGCCGTGAGCCGCCGGCACCTGCTCCAGTGGGTGCCCGCCGCCGCGGAGGAGAGGTCCCTCGGCCGCCGCCGGGGCGCGGCCGCCCTTCTCCGCGCGTTCTGGCCCGGGCCGGGGACGGCCGCGATCCTGGCGCTCCTCCTCCTTTCCGTCCGGCCCGGCGCCCTCCCCGGAGCCGCCCCCGCCCTGGTGCTGTGGCTCCTCTCACCCCTGGCGGCGTGGTGGATCAGCCGGCCGGAGGTGGAACGGCCGCCCGCGCTGACCCGGGAGGACGAGCTCTTCCTGCGCCGCGTGGCCCGGATCACCTGCCACTTCTTCGAGCGGAACCTCGGCCCGGAGGATCACTGGCTGCCTCCGGACCACTACCAGGAGGAGCCGCTGGGGGTCCTCGCCCACCGGACCTCCCCCACCAACATCGGCCTGGCTCTGCTGTCGACCCTCTCCGCCTACGACCTCGGTTACCTCACGGCGCTGGACCTGAGCACCCGCGTGCGGGGCACGTTCCAGACCCTCCTCCGGCTGGAGCGGTACCGCGGCCACTTCCTCAACTGGTACGACACGCGGGACCTCGCTCCCCTGGGCCCCCGCTACGTTTCCACGGTGGACAGCGGCAACCTGGCGGGATGCCTCCTCGTCCTCGGCCGGGCCCTGCCCGCGATCGCCTCCCTCCCCCTTCTCGGCCCCCGGCCGCAGGAGGGGCTCCTCGACACCGTGGCCGTCCTGGAGAGCGTGATCGAGAAGCTGGACCGGGGCCCGCGTCGCGAGGCGACGGCGAACCTGCGGGACGCGGTCCGCGGGATCGCCCGGAGCATCGCCTCCTCCGCCTCCGACCCCGCATCCTGGATCGTCCTCCTGCGGTCGCTCGCGGACGACCTCGCGGGCGTCCTCGACCGGCGTCTCCTGGAGTTCCTGGAGACGGAGCCCGAGCACCTGGATCCCGGGTGCCTCGAGGAGCTCCAGACCTGGGTGGAGCGGCTCCACCACCACGTGGAGATCCAGCGGCGGTTCCTCGACACCCTCGCCCCCTGGATCGGGGCGCTCGCGGACCCCCCCGCCCTCTTCTCCTCCCCACCGGAACCGCTGCGCCGGTCCTGGGAGCGGGTCCGCCACCTGGGCGCCCGGGAGGTGACGGTGGGGGAGGCGGCGGACCGGGCGTCCGCGGTGGAGGTGGCCCTCGCCCGGCTGGAGCGGGCCTGTCTCCGGCGCCACCCGGAGGCGGCGGAATGGTGCCGCCGGCTGCGTACCTCCTGCCTGGCCGCCCACCACGAGGGGGAAGCCCTCCGCCGGGAGCTCGCGGAGCTCGGCGACCAGGCCGAGGAGCTCGCCCGGGAGATGGACTTCCGTTTCCTCTACGACGGGGAAAGACACCTGTTCCGGATCGGGTACGACGTCGCGAAGGGCGAGCCCGACCCGAACCACTACGATCTCCTGGCCTCCGAGGCCCGGCTGGCGAGCCTGGCCGCGATCGCCAAGGGGGACGCACCGGAAACCCACTGGCTCCACCTCGGCCGGCCCTACACGCGGGCCGGGGGCCGCCGGGTGCTCCTCTCCTGGGGCGGCACGATGTTCGAGTACTGCATGCCCCTCCTCCTCGTGAAGAACCCGCCGGGATCCCTCCTCTGGGAGAGCTGCCGGAACGCGGTCCGCCACCAGATCCGGGTGGCCCGGCGGCGCGGGATACCCTGGGGAGTCTCCGAGTCCGGGTTCTACGAGTTCGATTCCCGGCAGAGCTACCAGTACCGCAGCTTCGGCGTCCCGGGACTGGGGTTGAAACGGGACCTCCACCGCGACCTGGTGGTGACCCCCTACGCCTCCGCCCTCGCCCTGCCCGTGACCCCGGGCGAGGCCGTGCGGAACCTCCGGAAGCTGGCGGCGCGGGGTCTCCTGGGCCCCCAGGGGTTCTACGAGGCCCTGGATCTCCGGGGGCCGGTCCGCGTGGAACATCCCGAGGGGGCGGTGGTCCGGTCCTACATGGCCCACCACCAGGGAATGATCCTCGCCGCCGTGGCGAACCTCCTCACGGGGGGCCGGCACGTGGCCCGCTTCCACGAGAACCGGGCCCTCCGCGCGGTGGAGCACCTCCTCCACGAGCAGATTCCCACCTGGGCCCCCCTGGAGAGCCTGGCCGGGGCGCGCAAGGTCCCCTCCGCGCCCGCGCCCGCCCGGAGACCCCTCGTGTCCTGGGAGGTGGAGGTCCCCGACCACGTGCCCCACTGGCAGATCCTCTCGAACGGCCGCTTCTCGGTCCTGCTCTCCAGCACCGGGTCCGGCGCCGCCCGCTACCGGGACCGGGAGCTCACGAGCTTCCGCGCCGACGGCACGCTCGAGCCCACGGGAACCTGGATCTACCTCCGGGACGAGGAGACCGGGGATCTCTGGTCGGCCACCCACGAGCCGACGAGGGAGGCCCTCGTCGAGCCGGGGTGCGTCCTTTCCCCCCACGAGGTGGAGTTCCACGCCCGGAGGGGGAATCTCGTCCACCGGCTCGCGGTCACCGTCTCCCCCGTGCACGACGCCGAGCTCCGGAGGCTCACGCTCATCAACGAAGGCGACCGGACGCGCCGGATCCTGGTCGCCGCCGCCGCCGAACCCGTCCTCGCCCCCCACGCCGAGCACCACCGCCACCCGGCCTTCTCCCGCCTCTTCCTCGAGGCCTCTTACCACGCGGAGGAGGGGGCGCTCCTCTTCACCCGCCGGCCCCGATCCCGCGGGGAGAAACCTCTCTTCCTGGGTCAGACCCTCCGGGTGAACGGCTCCCGGGTGGAGCATCCGGAGCTGGAGACCCGCCGCGAGCGTTTCCTGGGCCGCGGGGGATCCTGGCGCCGGCCCGCGGCCCTCGCCGGGAGGGCCCCCGCCTTCGGCGGCGTGGAACGGCACCCGCTGGATCCGGTGATGGCCCTGGGCGCGGTGGTCACGCTCCCTCCCCACGCCCGCGCCACCGTCCTCTTCGTGACCGCCGCCGCCGCCAGCCGGGCGGCGGTGCTCACCACCCTCCAGCGTTGCTCCGGAACGCAGGCCGCGGGCTGGACCTTCGATCGGGCGCGGGCCCAGACCGAGCGCCTCCTCGACTGGCTGGGCCTGGACCCCGCCGAGATGCGCGATCTGTCGGACGTGTTCACCGCGCTCGTGAGCCCGCTCCCCCACCTGCGCCCGCCCCCGGAGCGGCTCGCGGCCAACGTCCTGGGGCAACCCCATCTCTGGCCCTTCGGCATCTCCGGCGACCTGCCCCTGCTCCTGGTCCACGCCGAGCGGGGGGAAGCCACGCCGCTCCTCCTCTCCCTGATCCGCGCCTTCGTCTACTGGCGCTCCCGGGGCTTCTCCTTCGACCTCGTGGTCCTCGATCACCGGGGCGGCGGCTACGTGGATCCGTTCCGCGACCGGCTCCTGGCCGAGGTCCGGCGGCGCCTGCCCCAGGCCGCCCCTCCCCCGGGAGAGGGGCTCTTCGTGCTGCGCGCCGACCAGCTCGGAGAGGAGGTCAAGACCCTGCTGGAAGCCACGGCCCGGGTCGTGCTCCGGGCCGACGGCCCCTCCCTCCGCCGGCAGCTCGCCCCCCTCCGGCGCCGGCCCCCCGCCCGCCTCGCCTTCGTCCCCATCCCCGGCGCCTCCCCGGTCCGGGAAGCCACCCCCGGCCTCCCGAGACCCCGCGATCTCCGGTTCCCCAACCGGATCGGCGGCTTCACCGAGGACGGCCGGGAGTACGTGATCCACCTGGAGCCGGGCCGCCGGACCCCGGCTCCCTGGATCAACGTCATCGCCAACCCGGAGTTCGGGTTCTTCGTGTCCGAGTCGGGAGCCGGAACCACCTGGTCGGTGAACAGCGGAGAGCACCGCCTCTCGCCCTGGTCGAACGACCCCGTGGTGGATCCCCCCGGCGAGGTGCTCTACCTCCGCGACGAGGAGACGGGAGAGGTCTGGACGCCCACCCCCTCCCCCGCTCCGGACTCCGGCGCCTACCAGGTGCGACACGGAGCGGGCGCCACGGTCTTCCTCCACCGGAGCCAGGGTCTCCGGCAGGAGCTCACGCTGGGGGTGGCCCGGGCGGACCCCGTCAAGATCATCCGGCTCGAGCTCACGAATCTGCGGCCGCGGCCCCGGCGGCTCACGGCCACGTACTACGTGGAGTGGGTGCTCGGCCCGGACCGGGAGCTCACCGCCGCCCACCTGGTGCCGGACTTCGATGCGCGGGCGGAGGTCCTCCTGGTCCGGAACCCCTGGAATCCGGAGCACGCCGCCCGCACCGCCTTCCTGTGCTCCGACCGGCCCCTCCACGGGATCACCACGGACCGCACCGAGTTCCTGGGCCGGTACGGGGACCTCTCCCATCCCCTGGGCCTGTTCACCGTGGGACCCTCGGGAAGGGTGGAGGCCGGGCCCGACCCCTGCGGGGTGGTCCAGATCCACCTGGAGCTGGGCCCGGAGGAGACGGTGGTGTGCCACTTCCTCCTCGGCGACGCCCCCGGCCGGCGGGAAGCCGTGGAACTGGCGCACCGGTACCGGGACTCCCGGCGGGCGGAGGAGGCCCTCGAGGAGACGCGCCGGGAGTGGGAGGAGATCCTGGGACGGCTCACCGTGCACACTCCGGACCCGGCCCTGGATCTGCTCCTGAACCGCTGGCTCCCCTACCAGGCGCTCTCCTGCCGGATCCGGGGTCGCACCGCCCTCTACCAGTCGAGCGGGGCCTTCGGCTTCCGGGACCAGCTCCAGGACGTGCTCGCGTTCCTCTTCACCGCTCCGGACATCGCCCGCCGCCAGATCCTCCGGGCCGCGGCGCGCCAGTTCGAGGAGGGGGACGTGCTGCACTGGTGGCATCCGCCCGGGGCCCAGGGGGTGCGCACCCGGTGCTCGGACGACCTCCTCTGGCTCCCCTACGCGGTGGCCCGCTACGTGAGGGCCACCGGGGATCGGAGCCTTCTCGACGAGGAGGTGCCCTTCCTCGCCGCCCCTCCCCTGGAGCCCCGGGAGACGGAGCGGTACGGGCGCTACGAGCCCGCGCCGCGGTCCGCCACCGTCTACGCCCACTGCCTGCGGGCCATCGATCGGGCCTCCCGTTACGGCCCCCGGGGCCTCCCGCGCATCGGCTCCGGAGACTGGAACGACGGGTTCTCCCGGGTGGGGGTCGAGGGACGGGGGGAGAGCGTCTGGCTCGGCTGGTTCCTGGCCGACGTGCTCGAGTCCTTCGCCCCCCTCGCGGAGGAACGAGGCGACGAGGAGCGCGCCCGGGCCTTCCGGGAGGCCGCGCGGCAGCTCGCCCGGACGATCGAGGAGCACGCCTGGGACGGAGAGTGGTACCGCCGCGCCTGGTTCGACGACGGCACCCCCCTCGGGAGTGCGGAGAACTCCGAGTGCCGGATCGACGCGATCGCCCAGGCCTGGGCCGTCCTCTCCGGTGTGGCCGACCCGGAGCGGGCGCGGCGGGCGATGGAATCCGCCGCCTCGCATCTCGTCCGCCGCCGGGAGCGCCTCGTGCTCCTGCTCGCTCCGCCGTTCCACCGGGCGGATCCGGACCCCGGGTACATCCGGGGCTACCCGCCGGGCATCCGGGAGAACGGCGGGCAGTACACCCACGCCGCGGTCTGGCTGGGGCTGGCCTTCGCGGCGCTGGGAGACGGAGAGCGGGCGGTGGAGATCTTCAACCTCCTGAACCCCGTGGTCCGCGGCACGGACCAGGCGGAGCTCAGGCGGTACGCGGTGGAGCCCTACGTCTACGCCGCGGACATCGCGGGCGTCCCGCCCCACACCGGGCGGGGGGGCTGGACCTGGTACACGGGCTCCGCGGCCTGGGGCTACCGGTTCGGGATCGAGGGGATCCTGGGGATCAGCCTCCAGGACGGACGGCTCCACGTGGACCCCTGCATTCCGGCGAGCTGGGAGGGCTTCCGGGTCCGCCTGCGCTTCGGGGGGAGCGTCTACCGGATCGAGGTGGAGAACCCGGAGGGCGCCTCCCGGGGGGTGGCCCGCCTCGAGGTGGACGGCGTGCCCTGCGAAGAGGGGTCGGTGGTCCTCGTGGACGACGGAGCCCCCCACCACGTGAAGGTCGTCATGGGCGCGGCCTTGCGCCCGGTGCCGCGGAGCGTGGGAGACTCGTGAGGAGGGCGACCAGCGCCAGGCCCGCCGCCAGCAGGAAGGCCGCCCGGAACCCGGCCATGAGCTCTCCCCTCTCCACCGCGCTGAAGACCCGCCCGGGCTTCGCCTCGAGGAGCGCGGGGGACGAGAGGCGGGCGGTGTAGACGACCTCCAGGACGGCCACTCCCAGCGCGCCCCCGATCTGCCGGAAGAACTGGACGGCGGAGGTCGCCTGCCCGCGCCGGTCCCGCTCCACCCGCTCCTGCACCGCCACCAGGAAGGTGGTGAAGGAGAGCCCGAACGCCACTCCCGTGAGGAACATGAGCGCGCACACGAACACGTAGGAGAGGTCGGGCCCCGCCCGCGAGATCCCGAAGGTGGTGAGCACGAGAAGGGCGAGGCCGGGCAGGACGATCCGCCGGAACGAGCACCGGGGAAGAAGGCGGCCGCTCGCGGTGGCCGCGATGACCCACCCGAAGGACATGGGGGTGAGCATGAGCCCGGAGATCACCGGGCCGTCCCCCCGCACGTTCATCACGTAGACGGGCAGGTAGGCGGAAAGGGAGAGCAGCACCGCCCCCGCGAAGAAGCCGGCCGCGTTCGCGGCCCGGTAGACGGGGATGCGGAACAGCGAGAGGTCGAAGAGGGGCCGCTCGGCGCGGCGTTCCCGGAGCACGAAGATCGCGGCCGAGCCCGCCGCCGCG
>JAOZQC010000076.1:9539-9805 GCA_029932425.1 Planctomycetota bacterium
GGCGCCCGGCCCCAGGTTCCCCCCGAGCTTCAGGGAGGCGAGGAGGAGGAGCACGGCGCCCGAGAAGAAGGTCCCCCCCACCAGGTCGAGCTCCCCGCCGGGCCGCGGGTAGCCCTCCTCGCGGTAGTGGAGGAGGAAGATCCCCGCGGCGAGGACCCCCACGGGGATGTTCATGAAGAAGAGCCAGCGCCAGCCGAGCGTGGCCACGAGCGTCCCCCCCACCAGGGGGCCCACCACGCTCGCCCCCCCCCCCCCCCCCGCCCGGT
>JAOZQC010000576.1 GCA_029932425.1 Planctomycetota bacterium
CGGTACCGGGCGAAGACCGCGTCCTCGTTCCCGGCCGCGAGGGCGGCCTCCTGGTAGCCAAGGTGGGCGGCCAGGCTTCCCGGGTCCCGGGCGAGGGCCTTGGCGTAGTACTCGAGCGCGGATTCCCACGCCCCGCGGCGCAGGTGGAGCTCCGCCGCCTCGAGGAGGGGGTCCGCGGGGCCGGCCCGGGCCGGGCCTGCGGCTCCCGCCAGGCCGGCCAGCACCAGGAACAGGAGGAGCGCTCGTTTCATGGTTCTTCTCCTCGCCATCCGCCGCTCCCGATCAGCCCGGGTTGGCGCGGTTCCGCCACTCCCGGCGTTTCGCGGCGGCGGCCTGCTCGCGCTCGAGATCGAGCTTCTTTCGGGCCAGCCGGTCAAAGACCTCCGCGGCCCCCGCGCGGCGGGCGCCGGTGAGCCGCTCTTCCTTCTCGTCCTGGAAGCGCCGCTCCTCCTCGTCCTTCGCCGCGTCGCGGGGATTCGTGGGGGTGGGAGTGCCCCCCCCGCGCCCTCGGCCCAGGCCGCGGCCCCGGCCGCCGCGCCCGCCCCGGCCCCCCCGGCCGCCGCGTCCCCCGCGCCCCCCGCGCCCCCCGCGGGCCAGGGCGCCGGGGGCGGCCGTACCGACCGCCACGAGGAGCGCGAACACCACCGCCAGCATCTTCCGGAACCAGCTCACGGTTCCCTCCCTGCCGCCCTTCGGGGGACGGCCTCACTTGCTCCGGCCGAACTCCTTCGGCTTCTTCTGGATGTACTTGATGAGCCGCTGGATCGCCTTCCGGCGGCTCTCCTCCGGCGCTCCGGGAACGTACCCGAAGGTCTTCCCGGTGAGCCCCTTCAGGACCTGGGCCCCCAGCTCCCTCGTGAGCTCGTCCTCCGAGTAGAGCACGTTCACGAGCCGGGGCACCACCGTCTTGTCCCCGGACTCCACGAGGGCCCGGGCCGCGTCACGGCGGAGGTCCTCCGCGAGGTCGAGGCGGCCGATGAGGGGGACGACCCGGTCCGCCGCCACCCGCCCGGCCCGGTACTTGAGGATCAGGGCCCCCGCCGCCACGTCCGCTTCCGAGGGACCGGACCCCGCCCCTGTCCCGGGCGACGGGGCGTGCTTCAGGGCGAGCTTCACCCCTTCCTTCTCGAGCCAGCGCGGGCTGGGGTTCCCGCGCACCACGATCCGGCCCCAGACCCCCGTGGACTTCACCACGTAGATCCCGATCAGGAGTTCCGTGAAGTCCCGGCCCACCTGCCGCCCCGTGTAGGTCTTGTCGCCGATGGTGAACGTGTGGGTCTTGCCCTTCTTTTCCGCGAACACCGTGATCTTCTGGAACTTCCGGATCTTCGGCGCCGTACCGCGGGCGATGTACCGGAAGGCGACGTTCCCCTTGGGCTCGGAGGGATCCACGACCCCGAACCGGCAGATCATGTGACTCGGCTTCTTCGCCCCGTCGAACTTCTGGAAGTAGAGATCGTTCAGGCAAAAGAGGGTGTGCTGCTCGCTGTGGCCCGCTTCCGCCACCACCGCCCCCAGGTCGCGATTCGACCAGAGGGTCAAATCGAACGTGAGGGAAGCATCCCCGTCGAACACCATCCGGTGATGGAGCGCCCCCACTCCCTTCAGCTTCAGGCCGTCGGGCTCCACGGTCGCCGCCAGGGTTCCCGCCACCCGGAACGGCGTGAACTCCACCCAGTCCTCGAGCTGCTCCTTCTTGCTGAAATCGTAGGTGATCTCGACGCGGCCGCCGTCGAGCAACGCCACCTTCCCCTTCAAGACCTCGTCGAGCGTCCGGGTCTTCGGCTTCGGGGAAGAAGGTGCAACCGGGGCGGCCACCGCCGGCCCCAGGCCGGCCAGAAGGAGAAGGGACAGGAGTGTCGTTCGCATTCGGAAGGCTCCGCACCGGTCCTCGGGCACCCTTTCGACGAGCGCCGGATCCCGGGGGGTTCCGCGGGGCGCCCTTTCCCCTATATAACCACGCCGGGCGCCGAATCGTGTCGCGGCAAATCGACTCCATCCGGCTTTCGTTGACGCCCCCCGCGGGCGGGCGGACAATCGGTCGCCCGGTGCGGTCGTCGGGAGTTCCCCGGGCCGGACCACCAGCCAGGCAGGAAGGAGCGAGACATGTACGGCAAGTTCAAGGAGATCGTCTCCCGCGAGCTCGACTCGATCCGCGAGGCGGGGACCTACAAGAGCGAGCGGGTCATCACCTCGCCCCAGCGGGCGGACATCACCGTCCAGGGCGGCGAGCAGGTGATCAAC
Source organism: Planctomycetota bacterium (assembly GCA_029932425.1). Classification (GTDB taxonomy): domain Bacteria; phylum Planctomycetota; class JAJSAM01; order JAJSAM01; family JAJSAM01; genus JAOZQC01. The sequence goes on from JAOZQC010000576.1 coordinate 2,245, forward strand.
TTCTGCGCGAACAACTACCTCGGGCTGTGCGACCGGCCCGAGCTCGTGGAGGCGGCGAAGGCCCTGCTCGACGAGCGCGGCTTCGGGATGAGCTCCGTCCGGTTCATCTGTGGCACCACCGACCTGCACAAGGAGCTCGAGAAGAAGCTCGCGGACTTCCTCGGCTTCGACGACTGCATCCTGTATTCCTCCTGCTTCGACGCCAACGGCGGGCTCTTCGAGTGCCTCCTCACCGCCGAGGATGCGATCATCTCCGACCAGCTCAACCACGCCTCCATC
>JAOZQC010000577.1 GCA_029932425.1 Planctomycetota bacterium
GTCATGGAGTGGACCACGATGTCCGCTCCCTGCTCGAGCGGGCGCTGCAGGTAGGGGGAGAGGAAGGTGTTGTCCACCGCCAGGAGGGCCCCCGACTCGTGGGCGATCCGCGCGGCCTCCGAGAGGTCCGTGACCCGGATGGTGGGGTTGGTGGGGGTCTCCACGTAGAGGAGCTTCGTCTCCGGGCGCATCGCCGCCCGCGTCTCCTCCGGAGAGGCGGTGTCCACGAAGGAGGACTCCACGCCGAACCGCCGGAACTCCCTCTCGAGGATGATCCGGGAGGGGCCGTAGAGGGCGGAGGAGGCCACCACGTGATCGCCGGGGGCGAGGAAGGCGAAGTAGACCGCGCTCACCGCCGCCATCCCCGAAGCGGTGGCCAGGGCCGCGGTCCCGCCCTCCAGGCCGGCCACCGCTTCCTGCAGGGCGTCCACCGTGGGGTTGCCGAGCCGGGTGTAGATGTACCCTTCCTCCTCCCCCGCGAACCGCGAGGCCCCCTGCTCCGGCGACGCGAACGCGAACGTGGAGGTCTGGTAGATCGGCGGCGAGACCGCTCCCTGCCACCGGAAGGGATCGATGCCGGCATGGATGGCCCGCGTGAACGGGCCGTGGGCGGACGAGTGGTCGGACATGGCGGTGCTCCCGGGTTCCGTGGTCGGTGAAGGCCGGGAGTGTACAACTCATCGGGGAGCCGGGTATCCTTATACTCACCCTCATGATGTGCCGCATCGCCCTCCTGGTCCTGGCCGCCGCCCTCCCCGCCGCGGCGGACGGGCCGCCCTCGGCGGCGGACGTCACCGAGCGGGGGCGGCCGCTCGACCGGATCCTGGACGCGGTGCTCCACCCGCCCGCGCCGGCGCCCGGCCGCACCCTCCTCTTCCTCGTGGATCCCACCCCTTCCCTGGCGCGGGCCCGGTTCGCCGCCCGGCTCGAGGAAGCCCTCGCGAGGAACGCGGGGAGGCTTGCGGGCACGAGGATCGGCGTGCGCTCCGTGTCCCCCGGCGGTCCCGACCTCGCCCCCACCGCCGAGGCCGGGAAGGTCATCGCCGCCGCCCGGAAGATCGAGGCCGCCCCGTCCACCGCCATCCAGAACGTCTACGCTCCCCTCCGCGCCGCCGCCGCGGACCTCGCCGGGCGGGAGGGATCGCGGGAGATCGTACTGGTGACCCTGGAGAACGGGGACGCCGAGGACGATCTCGAGGCGACGGTGAAGGCCGTGCGGGACGCGGGGGTCCGCGTGAGCGTGGTGGCGCGGGAGGCGTTCCTCTCCGACACGTGGTGGTTCCGGCGCACCGCCAGGATCCCCCCCGGGGTGAAGATGGCGGGGAGCGAGGGAGCCTTCGTGGAGGTTCCCTTCAGCTTCCTCTTCCAGTGGCAGGTGGCGAACGAGGCGGTGGCGAGCGGCTTCGCCATGTTCGGCCTCACCCGGCTGGCCGCCGCTTCCGGGGGAAAGGTCCATCTCTACTACCCGGCTTCCCTGGCCCGAACCCGCTGTGGAGGACCCCATCCTTACCTCGTCTGTCCCGTCTGCTCCGGGGATCACCTGGACTGCGGCGAGGTCTACCAGGCGCATCGCCTCCGGGCGCTGGCCCCCCTCGCGGGTTCCCGGCGGGAGGTGGGAGCGGTGCTCGCGAAGGACGCGTACTTCCAGGCGGTGATGAGCGCCTGGACGAGGGCGGCGCGGAAGGGCATCACCCGCTACCGTCCCTCGGTACGCTGGGCCGGGGGTCGCGTGCTGGCCGGCGGTCTCTCCCGGGGGCACGTGGTGCTCCTCGGGGACTCCCTGGCCTTCGGGGCGCAGGAGGCCCGCGCGGAGCGGCTCGCCCGGGCCTGCGGCTCGATCGCCGACGACCTCCGGGTCCAGATCGAAAGAGCCGCCGTGGCGGGGGGCTCCGCCCGGTCCCGGGCCACGGCGGAGCTCACCCGGGTGCTCCTGCTCCTCACGCGATTCAACCTCCTCGCCTACGCCGCCTTCTGCCGGGAGACGGGCCCGGCCTGGCTCGCCGCGGACCCGAACGCCGTCGAACCGCCGGAGATCCCCGTCCTCCGCCCGGACTGGATGTACTCGCGGATCTCCTTCCTCTCGCTGTCCCTCTGCCACGGCCCGGACCCCTACCTGGAGATGCGCATGCCGGGCGGCGAGGCGCTGGACCGGGAGTACGCCTCCCTCTCCGCCACGCTGAACCGCTTCCTCGAGAGGTACGCCCACACCCCCTACGCGCAGGCCCTGCGCAAGCAGGGGATCGCGAAGTTCACGTTCGCGGGCCGGGCCAAGGCCGGGGTTCCCGCCCCGCGGTGGATCCCCGCCGCCAAGGGCAAGGCCACCACCAGCCCCGCCCCCTCCCGGCCCGCCCGCGGGGGGCCCCCCACGGGGGGAGGATCGGGCACCACGACTCCGGGTTCGGGACGATGAGGCTCTCCCCCCTCCTCCTCGCGGTGCTGCTCCTGGCCGGTGCGCCCCGGGCCCGCGCGGAGGAGAAGCCCGTGGAGGAGCTGGTCCGGGAGCTGATCCGGCCGAGGACCCG
>JAOZQC010000578.1 GCA_029932425.1 Planctomycetota bacterium
GCCCGCGCCGGCCCCCGGAGCCCCGCGCAGGGGGCGGGGGGCACGCGCACCACCTCCACTCCCTCCCATCGCTCCCGGGCGGGGGAGCCGGGGGTGCGCAGGGCCGCCACGCGCACCTCGTGCCCCGCCCGCGCGAGGCTCGCCGCCTCCTTCCGGACCCGGGGGTCGCGGGTGAAGTCGTTGTCGAGGAGCATCGCGACCCGGGCCATGGCCGGCGATCTTCGGAGCGGGGGGGGCGGATGTCAACCCGACTCGCCCCCGGGGCGCGGAATGCGCCTCGCCGGGGGGACCGCGGCGGCGGGATCCCTTCCCCCCGCCCGGCGAGGTGCGCGCCCCGCTCGCCCCGAGGCCCGCCGGGGCCTCGCGGGGAGGGGGGTAAGGGCGGACCGGGCCGGCGGGGACCGGCCGCGAAAGTTGCCCGGCGCCCCCGCGTCCACGGGTAACCTTCGCGGAAATGGCGCTCGCGCGGGTTCTCCACCGGGTGTGCTTCCTGTGGTTCGCCGCCGCCTCCCTGGCCGCGTTCGGGGCGATGAAGGTCCTGACCCGCCTGGCCCGGGTGGGACGGCGCCCGGTCCGGGTCCCCCCCCGCCGGATCCTCCTCCTCCCCCACGACCCTCCCGCGCAGTCGGGCACCCGGTACCGCTTCCTGGCCTGGGCGGAGCGGCTCGGGAAGCGCGGCGTGCGGGTCGACGTGGGCTTTCCCCTCACCGACGGGGAGATGCGGCGGCTCTACGGTCCTTCCGCCCCGCGCATGGAGTGGCTCGCCGCCCTCACCTTCGCCCGCCGGTTCCGGCAGGTGATCGCCGCCGCCCGCTACGACGCGGTGATCGTGGGCCGGAACGCCTTCCCCCGCTATCCCTACGGCGGTCCCGTGATGGACCGCCTTCTCGCCGCCGTGAACCCGCGCACGTTTCTCGACCTGGACGACGCCATCTGGGCCTACCCGGCTCCGCCCCGGGGGCGCGGACCCGCCGCCGCCCTCCTCCGCCGCCTCACGGACACCCGCCGCCCGCTCCGGGCCATGGCCCTGGTCCACGGGGTGCTGGCGGGGAACGCGTTCCTCCTGGCCCGGGCCCGGCGCACGAACCCCAACGCCCGCCTCCTGCCCACGTGCGTGGACCCGGACCGCGTACCCGTCCGCCGCCACGCGCCCTCCGCGAGACCGGTGGTGGGATGGATCGGAACCCCCGGGAACCTCCGCCACCTCGACCTCGCGGCCCCCGCCCTGGCCCGCCTGGCGGGGCGCCGCCGGTTCGTGCTGCGGGTGGTCTCCTCCCGGGCGTGGACGCGGCCGGGGGTCCCCGTGGAGAACGCGGCCTGGTCGGCGGAGAGGGAGGCCCGCGAGGTGGCCGCCTTCGACGTGGGGATCATGCCGCTCATCCCCGGGCCCGCCGCGGAGGGGAAGTGCGGCCTGAAGCTCCTGCAGTACGCGGCGGCGGGCGTCCCCGCCGTGGCCTCCCCGGTGGGCGTGAACCGGGAGATCGTCCGGCCCGGGGAAACGGGGTTCCTGGCCGCCGGGGACGCGGAGTGGGAGGAAGCCCTCGACCGTCTGCTCGGCGACCACCGCCTCCGGGCCCGGCTCGGAGCCGCCGCCCGGGACGACGCCCGCCGGCGCTGGTCCTACGACGCCTGGGAGCCCGCCCTCCTCGACGCCCTGGGGCTCAGATCCGGACGAAGTCCGTGGAGAGGGGAGCGAGGAGCAGGGGAAGGCCGAGCTTCCCGCAGCGGCGGCGGAGGGACTCGAGCTCCCCGGGGGGCAGCGGACCCGAGAGGATGACCTCCTCCGGGCGGTGCTCGGCCGCCACCTTCTCCAGGAGATCCAGGCCCCCCAGCACGGGGATGCCGAGGATCCGGCGCCGGCGGAGGGCGGGATCGGGGTCCAGGATGCCCACGGGCAGGAAGCCCCCCCCGTTCCGGGTGCGGAGGGCCCGGAGACAGAGCTCGCCCCGGTCGCCGGCCCCCACCACCAGGACCTTCCGGCCGGAGGCGGGGAAGCGGCTCGTCTCGAGCAGCGCCCGGAAGAGCAGCCGGGAACCCGCCACGAGCAGGAAGAGGGTCATGGCGTCGAGGACGAAGACGGCCCGGCTGTAGCCGGAGAACCGGAAGAGCACCACCACCGCCATCACGGAGGCCACGGAGCCCGCCGCCGACGCCCACAGGACGGCGAGGAGGTCCCGCACGCCGAAGTAGCGCCACATCCCCTGGTAGACGCGGAAGACGTGCAGGAAGACGGTTTTCGCGATCACCACCACGGGGAGCGACTCCAGGAGGCGCTCCCGGTCGAAGGGGGGGATCTTCCCCTCGAAGATCACGAGGTAGGCCGCGAGGTAGGCGAGACCGATCAGGCAGACGTCGAGGAGGACGAGGGAGGTCCCGCGCACGTAGTTCTCGAAGGTCCGGCGGATCTCCTCCCCGGCCCGGCCTTCCGCTTCCCTCTCGGCGGGCCGGTAGATCGCCACCTCCCCCAGGAACAGGGCGAAGATGATCACCGCGATGACCGCCGTACCCATTAGGAAGAGGT
>JAOZQC010000077.1 GCA_029932425.1 Planctomycetota bacterium
AGGGACGACCCCGACGTGCCCCGTCCCCCCCTGCCCCTCGACCTCATCCGGGACATGGACCGGCACCCGGAGGGGCTCCGGATCGCGGACGGGTCGGGGAAGGTGCGGCGGGTGGAGCCGCGGGACCTGCGGGCCTTCCTCGCGGAGGCCCTGGACCGCGGGATGAGGGTGCTCGCCGCGGAGGACGACGCCTCCGCGGACTACCGGCTGGCGGATCACTGACCCGGAGGACTCGAGATGTCGATGCCCACGCAGCACGAGATGGCGGAGAACCCCGCGGACGACCTCATCGCGGACCTCATCGAGGTGGCGGGAGGATCCACCCACGCCGACCTCATCAAGGAGATCGTGGGCCCCGCGGTGACGCTCATCGGGGACGGGACCAGCCGCGGAGACCTGAAGATCATCAACGCCGCGGTGCAGGAGCTCCGCTACGCCTTCAAGGTCTTCGCGCCCTACCGCCACGTGCGGAAGGTCACCATCTTCGGGTCGGCGCGCCTGCGACCCGAGGACGAGGCCTACAAGCTGGCCGTGCTCTTCGCCCGCCGGATCACCCAGGAGGGGTTCATGGTGATCACGGGCGCGGGTCCCGGGATCATGCAGGCCGGCCACGAGGGGGCGGGCCGGGAGATGTCCTTCGGCGTGAACATCCGGCTCCCCTTCGAGCAGGTGGCCAATCCCGTCATCCAGGACGACCCCAAGCTCATCAACTTCAAGTACTTCTTCACCCGCAAGCTGATCTTCGTCAAGGAGACGGGCGCCATCGTGCTCTTCCCCGGAGGCTTCGGCACCCACGACGAGGGTTTCGAGGCCCTCACCCTCATGCAGACGGGCAAGGGCATGCCCATGCCGCTCATCTACATGGACCCCCCGGGAGACCCCTACTGGGACCAGTGGCGCGACTACGTGGAGGAGCAGCTCATCCGCCGGGGCATGGTCTCCCCGGAGGACCGGAACCTCTTCACGCTCACGGACGACCCGGAGTACGCCGTCCGGGAGATCAAGACGTTCTACAGCGTCTACCACTCGCTGCGGTACGTGCGGGACACCCTGGTGCTCCGGCTGCAGCGCCGGCTCTCCGAGGAGAAGGTCGAGGCCCTGAACGAGGAGTTCAAGGACATCGTGGTGAGCGGGCGCATCGAGCAGCGACAGGCCTTCCCCGAGGAGGCGAACGAGCCCGCCATCCGCCACCTGCCCCGGCTGGCCTTCAAGTTCAACCGGCACTACTTCGGCCTGCTGCGGGCGCTCATCGACCGGATCAACGGATGGGACCGGAGCCGGGGGCGGCAGGTCTGCCCGTGATCCCCCCGCCCGCCTCCCGCGGGCTCACTCGGGGAGGGCGTAGACCCGGCCGTCGGTGGACGAGACGATGACGAGCCCGTCCGCCACCGCCGGTCTCGACACGATGCGCCCCCCCGTCCGGAAGGTCCAGAGGACCTTGCCGTCCGCGGCGTCGAGACAGTAGAGGCGGCCGTCCTCCGCTCCCACGTACACCCGCCCCCCCGCCTGGACCGACTCCCCCACGAAGCCGTCCCCGAGCCGGACCTGCCAGCGGGTGCCTCCGGGGCGGTCCAGGTCGTACCGGCAGAAGAGGCCGCTCACGGTGCCGTAGTAGACGGATCGGCCGGAGACGAGGGCGCGCGACCGTACCCCCCCGTTCACGGAGATCCGGTCGATCTCCTTGCGGGCCTCCGCGTCCACCACGCGGAGGCTCCGGTCCTCGCACGGAAAGACGATCTTGCCTCCCGCCGCGGCCGGGGAGCCGGTCACCGGAAACGAGGCCGTGAACCACCAGTCCACCTTCCCCGTGGCCGCGTCGAGAGCGGCGAGGCGCCGGTCCGCGGCGCTCCCGATGTAGACGTACCGGCCGTCGGTCACCGGCGAGGAGAGGGGGGCGGCGGCCACCGGCCGGTCCCAGCGCACCTCCCCCGTCCGCGCGTCCACGGCCACGACGCTGCCCCCGCTCTCCGTCACGTAGACCGTCCGCCCGTCACCGGAGAGGAGATCGGCCTCGATGTCGAAGCCGAGCCTCCGGGTCCACTGCACCCGCCCGCTCGCCCGCGCCACTCCCAGGAGATCCCCCCGCCGGGTGCCCACCACCAGCATGTCGCCCGCCACGGCCGCCGCCCCCGCCGTGTCCCCGAAGATGCCGAGGGGGGTCCGAAACCGCAGGGAGCCGTCCCGGAGGGAGAGCGCGTACAGGTAGCGGTCGCGCCCCGGCAGCACCACCGTGTCCCCGGTGACCACGGCCCCGGCCTCGAAGGGAGCCTCCCCGGTGAAGACCCACGCCGTCCTGCGCTGCAGGTACACGACCTTCCGCGCCGGCAGCGGCTTCTCGATGTCGAGCACCAGCGGATCGAAACCCTCCATCTCCACCCGCAGCCGGTTCTTCTCGGCCAGCGAGTAGCGGAGGATCGTCCCCCCGGAGGCGGAGCCCGCTCCGCGGTCCATCCGGACCCCGTTCAGGTACACCTTCGCCCCCGCGGGCACCGTCACCAGTTCCACGGGGAAACGGATCGCGCGCACCGCGGAGGCGGTGGGGTACAGGGATCGGGCCTCCCGGAAGACGCGGAGGGCATCGGCGAGCTTCCCGCGGTCCAGGAGCGCGCGGCCCCGCTGCACCAGCCGCCCCGCCGCCCGCTCCCCCTGGAGCATGCGGTCCCGCCGTTCCCGGGCGCGGGCCACGAGGACGCTGTCGTCCGGGTGCATCCGGGCCACGCGCTCGTAGAACCGGACGGCGGCCTCGCGGTCTCCCGCCTCCTCCGCCCGCCGGGCGCGGAGGAAGTCCGCCCGGATCCCGTGCTCGAGGTACCAGGCCCGGGCCCGGTGGATCCGATCGAGCATGCTCTCCGCCCGCCGCCCCACGGAGGAGAACCGGTACCGGCTCGTCACCTCCCGCACCTTCTCCTCGGCCTCGTCGAAGCGGTTCTCGGCGAGGAGGCCGTCCAGGTCGATCCCCTTCTCGTCGAAGGAGGACCGGGCGATGTACTCGTAGGCGAACATGCCTCCCGCGGCCAGGAGGATGAGGAGGGCCGCGGCCACGAGCCCCCGGCCGATCCACAGCGCGCGGCGTGAGGTGGAGATCCGGAGGAGCTTCTGGCGGACGCGCCGGTTGCCCCGGTCGATGGCCAGGATCCGCCGGTAGACCTCCTTGAGCTCCGCGGTGCGCCCTCCCTCCTCCTCCAGGATCCCCGCCAGCTCCTCGAGCTGCCGGAGCGCGGGGTCCCGCTGTCCCAGGCCGAGCAGGGTCATGGCGTAGAGCTTGCGCAGCCGCGCGTCCCGGGGGGCGAGGTTCACCAGGTTGCCGAGGAGCTGGCTCGCCCGGTTCAGGAGGTTGTTCTTGAAGAGCGATTCCGCGAGGGACCGCCCCTCGGAGAGGAGCTTGTCCTGCTCGCCGCGGATCCGGTACAGCTCGACGATCTTCTCCCGGGTGTTGAAATCCTCCGGGACGCACCGGGCGGCGTTCCGCAGCGCGGTGAGCGCCTGCCCCAGGTCGTTCTTGCGGCGGTAGGAGCGGGCCACCTCCCGCCAGAGCCCCGCGGCCCGGGCCTTCTCGTCGATCTCCTCGTAGAGCTTCGCCAGGCGGGTGCGGGCGATGACGTCCCCCATCTTCTCCCCGCGGGCGGCCTCGATCCTCTCGATCTCCTTCAGGATCTCCGCCCGGCCGAGACGGGCTCCCCCCTCCCCCGAGCGGACGCGGATGATCAACCCGTCGGTGAGGAGACCGTGGAGCGCCTCGTAGACGAAGAGGGCGGCGAAACCGGACTCCTCCACGATCGCGCGCACGCGGCGCTCTCCGTCCACGAGAGCGAGCACCTGCGACACCGCGTCCTCGGCCTGGAGGCCCTGCACCTCCCGGCCCTTCGAGGTGGGAGCGAAGACCTCCCGGTCGGTGGGGATCCGCTTGCGGATCCCGATCCACCGCTCCCGCCGCTTTCGGACCCTCCCGATGAACTCCGGCACGTCGCAGGACACGGCGCAGGCCCGGTAGCGGGCGTCGTAGAACTGGGGGGGGGGCTGCCCCTCCCGGAATTCGAACTCCGCCTCCGACCACAGGAAGAGATCGCAGAGCTCGGCTTCGAGTTGCGAGCGGAGCGCCTCCTCCACGTCCTCCCGCGTACCGAGGCCGAGCTCCTTCAGCGCCTCCCCGAAGGGGATCGACCGGGCCACGGCGTGCTCCTGGATCCGGGCCTGCTCCTCGGCGGTGATCTTCTTCTGCTGGACCAGGATCTCCCCGATCGGCGGGGCTTTCCTCCCCCCCTGGCTCACGAGGCGGATGCCTCCGATGGAGAAGTAGAAGATCTTCTCGCTGAAGCCGTCCGAGACGAGGAACGAGCAGGCGACCCCCTGCCCGGCCAGGATGTCGAGGATCTCGGCCAGGCTCTCCTCGTCCAGACGACCTTTCTTCTCGATGGGCATGCACCGTCTCCGCCCCGGACGCGGCGGTCCGGGGCCGTCTCTCTATCGGCGCCCCTCCCCCGCGGCATGAGCCCGAAGCCCCCTCCGCGCGCGAAATGGCTAAAGCGGCCCGCGGCCCCTCTCGATACCGGGAGGGGCGGCCGTCCCGCCGCCGCGGATTCCCCCGCGCGGCCCGCAGCCGCACCCTCCGGAGGGCGGGAGTGAAGGACCAGGACGACGCGGCGATCATCGAGAAGGCCCTCGCGGCCGGCTACCTCACCCCGGATCAGGTCGAGGACTGCCGCAAGACGGCCCGGGCCCTCCGTGACCTGGGGGTGGTGAAGTCCCTGCTCGAGGTCTGCCGCGATTACCAGATCCTGACCCCGGAGCAGATCGAGGCGCTGGGAGGCGAAGGCGCGCCACCCCCACCCGGGGAGTCCACGTCCTCCGGGACGTCGGACCCGGACCCGGGATCGAGCCTGGCGGAGGAGTTCCGGGAGGCGGAGATCGAGGCCGCCCTCGAGGAGGTGACCCCGGACGGGGTCTCCCTGGAAGGGACCATGGACTTCGATCCCTCCGAGCTCCGGTACGCCACGGGGGAACCGGGGGTCGAGGAGGATTCCGCCACCCGGGATGCGGCGGAGGCCCCGCTCCCCGCCTCTCCGCCCGGGACGGAGACCTCCCTCCGCGCCCGGAAGGCCGCGGAATACGCGGGGGGCCTGATCGGGAGGACCCTGGGCGGCTGCCGGCTCCTCGAGAGGCTGGGACAGGGAGCCATGGGCCAGGTCTTCCGGGCCGAGCACGTGGCACTGCAGAAGACGGTGGCGGTGAAGGTGCTGAACCCCTCCCGCTTCTACCAGGACCGGCAGATCGACCAGTTCTTCCTCGAGGCCCGGGCCGCCGCCGCCATCGAGCACCAGAACATCGTCACCGTGCACGACGTGGGCCAGGAGGACGGCTTCTACTACATCGTGATGCAGTACATCGAGGGCGAGTCCCTGGGGGACCGGCTGGCCCGGGAGGGAAAGATCCCGATCCCGGAGGCGATCCGGATCGCCGTGGAGACCGCCCGGGGTCTCTCCGTCGCCCACGAGAAGAGCATCGTCCACCGGGACATCAAGCCCGCGAACATCCTCCTCACCCCGGACGGGGCGGTGAAGATCGCGGACTTCGGCCTCGCCTGCCAGGGAGAGGAGGACTCCGACACCACGGACGGGGCGGAGGTCATGGGCACCCCCGCCTACATGTCCCCGGAGCAGATCGACGGCCGCACCGTGGACCACCGGACGGATCTCTACGCGCTGGGGGTCACCCTCTACTACATGACCACGGGCAAGAAGCCCTTCGTGGGAACCACTCCCATGGAGGTGCTGCTCAAGCACATGAGCGAGCGGCTCGTGCCGCCCCGGCAGGTGAACCCGGAGATCCCGCAGGCCCTGGGCCGGGTGATCGAACGCCTCATGGCGAAGGATCCCGACAACCGGTACCCGGACGCCGCCTCGCTCATCCAGGACCTCGAGGAGATCCTCCAGGGGGGGAAGCCCACCGTCGTGGTGGCCATGGAGAACTTCATGCAACGCATGGAGGAGCTGGCCCAGGCGGACGGCACCCCCGTCCGGGACCGGCGCCCGGTGGTGGCCGCGGTGATCTCCGGCATCGCGGCCGCGCTCTTCGCCGTCCTCTTCACCGTGGCCCTGCCCGACCTGAAGGCCAGCCCGGGCCCGGCCCGGCCCTCCGCCGATCCCGTGCTCCAGGAGGAGGCGGAGCGGTGGAAGGCGGCGGTGGATTACGCCGAGGCCAGCCCCCGCGACATCACCCGGATCCGCCGGCTCTTCCGCGAGCTCCGGGAGAACGCGGTCTCCCCCCGGGACCGGCAGAGGATCGAGCTCTCCCTCCGCAAGGCCGAGGATCGCTACGAGACCCTGAGCCGGCAGGCCGCCTCGGAGGCCACCGCCCGGGCGGCCCGCCTGGTGAGCGAGGGCGATCCCACGGGGGCCCTGCTGGCCCTCAGCTCCGTCTCCCCGGACTGGCTCCAGGGAAGGCTCGGCCGGGAGATCGCGGCGAAGCGGCAAAAGCTCGCCGCGGAGGTGGTGCGGAGGACGGGGATGGCGCTCGTTCCCGGCGGCGATTTCCTCATGGGACCGGACCGGGAGAAGACCTGGGTGGACGCCTTCCTCATCGACGTCACGGAGGTCTCCAACGCGGCGTACGCCCGCTTCGTGTCCGCCACGGGCCGTCCTCCTCCCCCGCACTGGAGGAACGGGACCTTCCCCCCGGGGGAGGGCGCTCTCCCGGTGGTGGGCGTGACGCTGGAGGACGCGCGGGCCTTCGCCGCCCACGCGGGAAAGCGCCTGCCCACGGAAAGGGAGTGGGAGAAGGCGGCGCGCGGCGCGGACGGCCGGCTCTATCCCTGGGGAGACGCCTTCGACCGGTCCCGCGTGAACTGCGAAGGGCTGCACGGGGGGAAGCCGCTGCCGGTCCGCTCGCTGCTCACCGGGCGTTCCCCCTTCGGCTGCCTGCACATGGCGGGCAACGTCCACGAGTGGACGGACACCGTGGACCCCGCCACCGGGCTCATCGTGATCCGCGGCGGCGCCTACCTCTCCCACCTCGCCAACGTCCGGACCTTCTCGCGCTACCCGGTCCCTCCCGACCACCACGACCCCTCCCTCCCCGTGGGCTTCCGCTGCGCGAAGGATCCCCCGGACCCCGCCTCGAAGTAGCGCGTCGCCGGGAGACGACTCGCCGGGGAGGGCCGGCCCCCGCGCTTCCTCGCAGCCTGCGCGGCGGACTCGGCGCCGGGTGCGGGCCCGCCGCGGGAGCGGGGGCCCCGATCCGGAAGGGAGCGAACGCGGCCCGCCGGATCGCCGGGCGACGGGCGCCCGTTTCTCCTCCCTGCCGGGCCCCCGGGTCCGGGTTCCGCCGCGAAACCGGAATCCACCGTTGACGGCGGCAGGCGGGGGGCCTATACTCCGCGCTTTCAACCCCGGACAACGGGATGGAAGGAAGACGCGCGGCCCGCCCCCCGGCGGGCCGCGTCGCCTCCCGCCGCGCTCCGGGATCACCCCGCGGCGGCCAGGGCCAGGAGGAAGCAGAGGAGGACCAGGGCCGCGGAGCCGAGGCCGGCCAGGTCCCAGGCGCGGACCGCCCGGGGGGAGAGGCGGGTGCGGGAGGCGTACCCCGCCCGGTAGCCGAGGAGCGCTCCCGCCGCCAGGCCGCCCAGGTGGGCGGCGTTGTCGGCGCCCAGCCCCGGCAGGAAGGTGATGACCAGGGCGAAGATCACCCACTGCGACATCCACCGCCAGAGGGCGTCGTTCTTCGTGCGGAGGGCGTAGACCGCGGCCATGCCGATCGTTCCGAACGCCGCCCCGGAAGCCCCCGCCCCCCACCACAGCCCCGGCCCGTTCCAGAGCACGCTGCTCACCGAACCCGCCAGGCCCGCGAGAAGGTAGAGCGTGAGGAACTTGGCGGGTCCGAACGCCTCCTCGGCCACGCGCCCCGCCAGCCGGATGGCGTAGACGTTGAAGGCGATGTGGAGCAGGGAGAAGTGGAGGAACGTGGCGCAGACCAGACGCCACCACTCCCCTCCTTCCACCACGGACCGGTAGCGCAGCGCCCCGAACCGGTACACGACCTCCGGGTCCACCGCCCCCAGGCCCCAGATCCCGCCCTCCGCGCGGATGCCGCCGGAGGCGAACACCTCCGCCGCGTAGAGGACGACGTTGGCCCCGATGATCAGCAGCGTCACCTCGAGCCCCCGAGATGCGAGGCGATCGAACCACCCCCCCCTCTCCCGGACCCGCCGGGGCACGATGCTCGTCCCGCAGTGCGGGCACTCCCGGAGCCCCGGGTCGAAGAAGGCCCGGCACCGGGGACAGACGTTCAACCTTCCCACGCCGTTACCTTCCTTTCGCCTCGAGAGCCACCAGGAGCCGCCGGCCCACCCGCCGGGAACCCAGCTCCCCCACCCGGTCCCCCAGCTCGCCCCGGATCCGGTCCGCCGCGGTCCTCGTGGCGAAGAGGACCAGGCCCGGCGTCTCCTCCAGGGCGTTCCGGGCCCTCCGCCGGGCGTGGTCCCCGGCGATCACCTCCACCCGATCGCGGCCGAGCGCCAGGCAGAACGGACCGGGCTGGAGACCGAGCAGCGCCACGCGGGCCCCCGGCCGGGCGGCGAGCCGGGCCAGGGGCGCGTACGACTTCACGCGGTCGAGGGCCGGAAGCACCGCCGCCGCCACCGTGAGCACGAGCACTCCCAGCGCCGCGCACACCGGGACCACCGGCGCCTCCTCCCGCTTCCGCCGCAGCCCCTCCCCCGCCACCAGCAACGCCGATGCCCCTCCCGCGAGGAGGAGCATCCACCCGCCTCCGAGCACCGAGAGGACCTCCGCGGCCTGGGCCTCGGGGACCGAGGTGAGAGCTCCTTCCAGGACGCGGGCGGACCACAGCGGGCTCGAGGCCAGAGCGAGCCCCAGGAGGCCGAGCCCCCCGAGCACGAGCCGGAGCGGACGGACCAGGAGCTTCCGGGCCCGGGGATCCCCCCGGAACTCGGCGAGCGCGATCCCCGCCAGCGCCGCCGCCGCCGGAAACAGGGGCAGCAGATAGCGTTCCCGCTTCCCCGAGACCAGGCTGAACACCACGAAGGGGACCACCACCCACCACGCGTACCAGCCCGTCCGCTCGCGCGCCCCGCCCCCCTTCCGCCAGGCGCGCCGCACCACCGCCCCCATGGCGGGGAGGAGCACCGCGAAGGGCAGGAACAGAAGCGGCAGGCGGACCAGGTAGTACCAGGGAGGAGCCTGGTGGCTCGAGGCCGAGACGAGACGGCGCTCCGCCTGGCCCAGGGTCAGGGCGCGGAGGTAACCCCACCCAGCCTCCCGGGCCGCGGGCACCGCCCAGGCCGCGCAGAGGGCGAGGACGAGGGGGACTCCCCAGAGGAGGTGGCGGGCCGCGAGCCCCCGCAGGCCGCGCCGGAGCAGCGACCGGCCGGCCACGGCCAGGACGGGGATCACCACCGGCGCCCCCTTGGTGAGCACCACGGCGGCCAGCGCCGCGTACATGCCCGCGAGGTACGCGAACCTTCGGAGGGGGACGGGTCGCCCATCTCCGCCCGGCCCCGGCAGGGTCCGATCGTGGCACCAGATCGCGAGCACGGAGAAGAACGTCACCAGGCTGTCCAGCCCCACCCAGCCTCCCATCTGGATCACGAGGAAGGAGGCGAGATAGACCGCACCGGCCGGGACTCCCGCCTCCCGGCCGTGGGAGCGGGTGACGATCGAGACGAGGAGGAACACGGTGGCGAGGACGGCCAGGGCGGAAGGGAGCCGCGAGACCGGGGCCGAGGCCCGCCCGGCC
>JAOZQC010000579.1:0-619 GCA_029932425.1 Planctomycetota bacterium
TGTTCCGGTAGGCGAAGACCCGGGCCCCGGCCACGGGCGCGCCCCCCGGGGTGCGCACGGTTCCCGCGATCGTGCCCCCGGGGCGCACCCGCAGGACGCCGGCGTCGGCGGGCTTCCCCTCCTCCACCTCCACCGGTCCCCGGAGGGAGAACACGCAGCCCGGGGCCCGGACCCCCACGTCGTAGCCTCCGGGGGAGATCCCGCGGATCGTGAAGGCGCCGTCCGGTCCCGTCACCGCGGTGAGCAGCGTCTCCTCCTTCTCCACCCCCGCCACGGTGGGGGGGATCACGTAGGCGAGGGCGCCGGCCACCGGCTTGCCCGCCGGGTCGAGGACGCGCCCCGTCAGGCTCCCCGCACGGCGGAGCGTGATCTCCATGGACTGCCCGATGCCCGGCCGGAAGGTGGGCAGCTCGGACTTCAGGGTGACGAAGCCCTCCGCCCGGACCACGAGGATCACGGGGGCCCGCGGATCCACGTCGGGAATGGTCCCCTCGATGTCCAGCGTGAAGTGCCCCTCCGGCCCGGTGCGGGCGGCGAGGCCCCGGAGCCCTTCCGCGCCTCCGCCCCAGGGCAGGTGGGCCCGGACCTCGGCGCCCTCCACGGGCCGTCCCGTGCGGTA
>JAOZQC010000579.1:629-2510 GCA_029932425.1 Planctomycetota bacterium
CCAGCGGCGCCCCGGCCCGCCGCCCCCACCCCGGGCCGTGCCGTGCGGTCGCGGACGGTGCCGGAGAGCACGGGCTTCGCGGGACCGGGTGCGGGGGCGGCCGTCCCGCGGGGCGGCGCGGGACGGGTCTCCTCCCCCGCCCCGGGGCAGGCGGGGGCGAGCAGCGCGGCCAGGACCAGGAGAGCGGTTCTCATGCCCTGATGATAGGCCGGGAATCGCCGCGGGAAGGCGGTTTTCACCCGGAGCCCCTCCCTCCGGGGAAGGAGGGGGCTCCGCGAAGGGGACGGCGGGGATCAGCGCGGGCCCAGGAGCCGGCGGAAGTCCGCCCGCTCCCGGAGGGGGGCGAGCCGGGGGTCGTTCGCGAGCCGCTCGCGGGTCAACACCCCCTCGGCGTCCGCGGCGCGCAGCGCGTCCATGGCCCCGTCCAGGTCGCCCCGGGCGGCGAGGATGACGGCGCGGTAGTAGTCGGGCTCGCCCGGTCCCAGGGCGGAGAGGATGGCGAGACCGCGCGCCGGGTCGCTCCGGGCGAGCCTCTCCGCGGCCCGGATCACCGCCAGCACCATCTCGGGCATGGAGCGGCTCACCAGGCGGGCCAGGCGCGCCGCGGACTCGACGGGGGCGGTGCGCATCACGGCCAGCACGTCCTCCTGGGCGGCCGCCCGCCGGCCGAGAGCCCACCGGGCCAGGGCCCGGAGCGAGAGGACCACGTCGTCCCCCGGCCGGGCCCTCGCCAGGCCGTCCAGCAGGGCCCGGGCCTCGGCCGGCCGCCCGAGGGCGAGGAGGGCCCGGGCCCGCTCGATGCGACCCGCCTCGTCCCAGGGGGAGAGGGCGAGGATCCGGTCCGTGAGGGAGAGGGCGCGCTCCGGGTCGCGCGTGAGGGTGGCGTACACGGCCAGTTCCCGGAGGGCCTCGAGGTTCGAGTCCGCGCGGGCCGCGGCCTCGAGGCGGCGGGCGATCTCGGGGTCGCCGTCCAGGGCGCCTCCGCTCCGGGCCAGTCGCCGGTGGGCCTCCGCGAGGTGGTGGTCGGAACGGAGGTGGGGGACCAGCCGCACCGCGGCGGTGAGCACGGGGAGCGCCATGAGGAGGACGGGCAGGGAGCGCCGCAGGCGGCCCCGGAGGCGGTCCACGAAGCGCATGGGGCGGCGCGCCGCGAGGATGCCCGCCAGGAGGAAGAAGAGGGCGGCGGAGGCGGGGTGGCGGAGAGGGGCGGAGAACTGGGCGCTCACGAGCACGGCCACGGCGGCGGAGAGCGCCCCGAGGGCCACCCGGTCCTCGGGATGGGCGAGACAGGTGCGGAGGCCGGCGTGGAGGACGGTCCAGAGGAAGACGAGGAGGACCAGGAGGCCGGGGAAGCCCGCCTCCGCGAAGACCTGGAGCGTGAGGTCGTGGGCGAAGGTGACCTCCCGGCGGCGGGAAAGCGACGCCTCCTCGGGATCGCGGACCTCCGGGTACGCGCCCCGGAACCCCTCGATCCCCACCCCGGACAGCGGGTGGGACATCCCCAGGCGGAGGGCCCCGCGCCGCACCAGGGTGCGGATCCGCACGGTGTCTCCCCGCCCGGGCCGGATCGAGGAGGGGAGGAGATCCACGGCGAAGGGGAGGACCGTGATGCCCGCCAGGAGGAGCGTGGCGGGGAGCGCGGCGCCGAGCCTCGGCCGCCTCCGCACGAGGACCGGGACGAGGCCCAGGACGAGGAGGCCCGCCGCGAGCCCCAGCCAGTCCGCCCGGCTCCGGGCGAGGACGAGGCCGGCGAGGTGGTTCGCCTGATCTGCACCTACGATCCCGACGCGGTCGGCGGTAATCCCGCAGACGGTCGCAAGGTGAAGGGCACCCTCCACTGGGTCTCCGCCGAGCACGCCATCACCGCTGAGGTTCGCCTCT
>JAOZQC010000078.1 GCA_029932425.1 Planctomycetota bacterium
ATGAAGACGGAGATCGACCTGGAGACGGGCGCCGTGACCATGGACGATCGGGGGGGAGCGGGCCGGTGAAACGCGCGGGAAGAGAGGGAGCTTCCCGATGAGAAAGGTGGGCTGACTCATGGATCCCCGGTTGCTCCGGTACTACAACCGCGAGTTGCAGCACGTCCGGGAGATGGGCAGCGAGTTCGCGAAGGAGTTCCCGAAGATCGCGGCCCGCCTGGGACTCGAGGGGATCGACTGCAGCGATCCCTACGTGGAGAGGCTGCTCGAGGGGTTCGCCTTCCTCGCGGCCCGGGTGCAGCTCAAGCTGGACGCCGAGTTCCCCCGCTTCACCCAGCACCTGCTGGAGATCGTCTACCCGCACTACCTGGCTCCCACGCCCTCCATGACCGTGGTCCAGCTCCATCCGGACCCGAAGGAGGGCACCCTCACGGGAGGATTCCCCGTTCCCCGCGGCACCGTGCTCGAGAGCCTCACGGGTCCCTCGGACCAGACGGCCTGCGAGTACCGCACCGCCCACGAGGTCACGCTCTGGCCCATCGAGATCAGCGGGGCCGGCTACTTCACCTCGACGCTGGAGATGGCCACCTACGACCTGCCCTCCAGCATGGCCGCGAAGGCCGGGATCAAGCTCCGGGTCCGCACCACGCGGGAGATCCCCTTCGAGAAGCTCCCCATCGAGTCCCTCACCTTCTTCCTGCGGGGCCGGGAGGGCATCCCCCATCGCATCCTGGAGCAGATCGTCGGGAACTCGGTGGGGGTGGTGATCCGCCCCGCGAAGCGCGATCCCGAGTGGCGGGAGATCATCGGGCCCGAGGAGATCCACCGCGTGGGCTTCGCCGACGAGGAGGCCCTCCTCCCCTACGGCGAGCGGTCCTTCCACGGCTACCGCCTCCTGCACGAGTACTTCACCTTCCCGGAGCGGTTCCTCTTCGTCCGCCTGGACGGGCTGAGCCCCGCCCTCCGCCGGGCGAAGACCGGCGAGGTCGAGATCGCGTTCCTCTTCGACCGCGAGGACGAGATGCTCGAACCGGCGCTGGACGAGTCGCACTTCGCCCTCTTCTGCACGCCGGCGATCAACCTCATGGAGAGGCGCACGGACCGCATCCACCTCGACCGCAAGCAGAGCGAGTTCCACGTGGTGGTGGACCGCACGCGCCCCCTGGACTTCGAGGTCTACGAGATCCTGGAGGTGACCGGCTTCGGGTCGAGCGCCGACCGGGAGCAGGAGTTCCGGCCCTTCTACTCCAGCACGGACCGGACGCACCACGGGGAGGAGCAGGCCTACTACGCGGTGCAGAGGGTGCCGCGGATGCTGTCCTCGAAGCAGCGCCGCAAGGGGCCGAGATCGAGCTACGTGGGCAGCGAGGTCTACATCTCGCTGGTGGACGCCAACCACGCCCCTTACCGCTCCGACCTCCGGCAGCTCGCCCTGAAGACCCTCTGCACGAACCGCGATCTCCCGCTCCAGATGCCCGTGGGACGGGGCGGCACGGACTTCGAGATCCGGGAGGGCGCCCCCGTGGCTTCCGTCCGCTGCGTGGCGGGCCCCACCCGGCCCCGGCCGTCCCCCGCGGAGGGGGGCACGGCCTGGCGGCTCATCAGCCACCTCTCCCTGAACTACCTCTCGCTCGCGGACACCGATGCCCGCGAGGGGGCGGCGGGGCTCCGCGGCCTGCTCTCGCTCTACGGGGATCTCTCGGAGGCGGCCGTCCGCAAGCAGATCGACGGGCTGCTCTCCGTGCGGGCCGCCCCCATCCACCGGCTCATCCGGACGCCGGGCCCGATCACGTTCGGCCGGGGCCTGGAGGTGGAGGTGACGTTCGACGAGACCGCCTTCGAGGGAAGCGGCGTGTTCCTCCTGGGAGCGGTGCTCGAGCAGTTCTTCGCGCGGTACGTCTCCATCAACTCCTTCACGGAGACGGTGGTGAAGACCCTGGAGAGAGGAGAGGTGATCCGGTGGCCGATGAGGACCGGGCAGAGACACACGCTCTGAGCCTCTTCGAGGAGCTGGCCCGGGAGCCCTTCCGGTTCGGGTTCTTCCCGACCCTGCGCTTCCTGGAGTGCGCGTTCCGCGACAAGCCCCGGGTGGGCTCCTCCGTGCGGCTCGCGGACGATCCGATCCGGCTCGCCCAGGAGCCCTCCCTGGCCTTCGCTCCCGCGACCCTCAGCACCTTCGAGCCGGGATCCGAGGACGCCGCCCCCCGGCTCTCGGTCTTCTTCCTCGGGCTCTTCGGGCCGAACGGCCCGCTCCCGCTCCATCTCACGGAGTACGCCCGCAGCCGCCAGAGGAACAGCGACGATCCCACCTTCGCCCGGTTCGCGGACGTGTTCCACCACCGGATGCTCTCGCTCTTCTACAAGGCCTGGGCGATCTCCCAGCCCACGGTGAGCCTCGACCGCCCGGAGGAGGACCGCTTCGGGACCTACGTGGCGTCCCTCATCGGCCTGGGAATGCGGGAGCTCCGCGACCGGGACGCGCTGCCGGACCACGCGAAGCTCCACTTCGCCGGCCATCTCTCCTGCCAGACGAAGCACCGGAGCGGCCTCCGGTCGTTCCTCCGGGCCTTCTTCGAGATCCCGGTGGACATCGAGCCCTTCATCGGGCAGTGGCTCCGCCTCCCCCACCGGAACCGCTGCCGGCTCGGCGAATCGAGGGCCACCGGGGTGCTCGGAGAGACCCTCATCGTGGGATCGCACATCTGGGACTGCCAGCAGCGGTTCCGGATCTTCATGGGCCCCATGGGCATCGAGGAGTACCGGGGGTTCCTCCCCGGCAGCGAGGAGGGAAGCATCGAACGCCTCATCGCCGCCGTCCGGAATTACCTCGGGGACGAGCTGGCCTGGGACGTGAGGCTGATCCTCAGGAAGGAAGAAGTCCCGCCGCTCCGGCTGGGCGAGATGGCACAATTGGGCTGGACCACCTGGCTCACGGGCAAACCTTTCGAACACGACGCGGACGACCTGGTTCTGGAGCCGCTCCCGAACCCGGACTGATCCGCAGGGCACCTGGACTCGGAGTTCGATCATGGCAGAGATCCGTCGCGCCGCACTCTTCGGGAAGCTCAACAGCCTGGCCTACCGCGCCATCGAGAGCGCCACCACCTTCTGCAAGATGCGGGGCAACCCGTACGTGGAGCTGGTGCACTGGATCCACCAGATCCTCCAGCTCCAGGACTCGGACCTCCACCGCATCGTGAAGCAGTTCGACATCGACCCCGCCCGGCTCGTCCGGGACCTCACCGCCACCCTGGACCGCCTGCCCCGGGGATCCACCACGATCTCCGACCTCTCCTCCCACGTGGAGGAGGCGGTGGAGAGAGGCTGGGTGATCGGGACCCTCATGTTCGGGGACTCCCAGGTCCGCACGGGCTACCTGGTGGCGGGCATCCTGAAGACCCGGGGACTCAAGAACGCCCTGCTCTCCATCTCGAAGGAGTTCGACAAGATCAAGGTGGAGAAGCTCACCGACCGGTTCTCCGAGATCGTGGGCGGTTCCCCCGAGGACTCCCTCGGCGCCCGGGACGGGTTCCAGGTGGGCGGGGGCGCCGTGCCCGGGGAGGCCAGCGGGGCGATGGCCCCTCCCCAGATGGGGAAGCAGGAGGCGCTCCGGCGCTTCTCCGTCGATCTCACGGAGCGGGCCCGGAACGGGGAGATCGATCCCATCGTGGGGCGCGACGAGGAGATCCGCCAGATCGTGGACATCCTCATGCGGCGCCGCCAGAACAACCCCATCATCACCGGGGAAGCCGGGGTGGGCAAGACCGCGGTGGTGGAGGGTTTCGCCCTGCGGATCGCGAAGGGGGACGTGCCTCCCCCCCTGCGCAACGTGACCCTGCGCAGCCTCGACATCGGCCTCCTCCAGGCCGGCGCGAGCATGAAGGGGGAGTTCGAGAACCGGTTGCGGCAGGTCATCGAGGAGGTCCAGTCGTCGGAGAAGCCGATCGTCCTGTTCATCGACGAGGCCCACACCCTCATCGGCGCCGGGGGCGCGGCGGGCACCGGCGACGCCGCCAACCTCCTCAAACCCGCCCTGGCCCGCGGCACCCTCCGGACCATCGCGGCCACCACCTGGGCGGAGTACAAGAAGCACATCGAGAAGGACCCGGCCCTCACCCGGCGGTTCCAGGTGATCCAGGTGGACGAGCCGAGCGAGGAGAAGGCCATCCTCATGATGCGGAGCATGGCCTCCACGCTGGAGAAGCACCACAAGATCCAGGTCCTCGACGAGGCGCTCGAGGCGTCGGTCAGGCTCTCCCACCGCTACATCCCGGCCCGCCAGCTCCCCGACAAGTCGATCAGCCTCCTGGACACGGCCTGCGCGCGGGTGGCGATCAGCCAGCACGCCGTGCCCGCGGAGCTGGAGGACTGCCGCCGCCGCATCGAGGCCCTGGAGACCGAGCTCGAGATCATCGAGCGCGAGAAGGCGGTGGGGGTCGACACGGAGGAACGGGAGGCGGAGGCGCGGGAGAAGCTCGCGGCGGAGCAGGATCGCCGGGAGCAGCTGGAGGCCCGGTTCGAGGAGGAGAAGAACCTGGTGGAGGAGATCCTCGAGATCCGGGAGCGGCTCCGGGGCCGGGTGGGCAAGGTGGAGGGGACGGCCAGCCGGCTGGAGAAGGCGGCGGACGCCGAGGCCGAGGCCGTGGTCCCCGAGGAGGAGATACCCTCCCCGGAGGACCGGGAGGCGGAGCTCGAGAGGCTTCGCGAGCTGCAGGCGAAGCTCGCCGAGATCCAGGGGGAGCGCCCCCTCATCCTGCCCAGCGTGGACTACAACGCGGTGGCCTCCGTGGTCGGCGACTGGACGGGCATTCCCGTGGGGCGCATGGTGAAGAACGAGGCGGAGGCCGTCCTCAAGCTGGCGGACACCCTGAAGCAGCGGGTGGTGGGCCAGGACCACGCCCTGGAGATGATCGCCCGCCGCGTCCAGACCTCCCGCGCCGGCCTCGACAACCCCAACAAGCCCATCGGGGTCTTCCTCCTGGCCGGTCCCTCCGGGGTGGGGAAGACGGAGACCGCCCTCACCATCGCGGAGGCCCTCTACGGCGGCGAGCAGAACGTGATCACCATCAACATGAGCGAGTTCCAGGAGGCCCACACGGTCTCCACCCTGAAGGGCGCTCCCCCCGGGTACGTGGGGTACGGCGAGGGAGGCGTCCTCACGGAGGCCGTGCGGCGCAAGCCCTACAGCGTGGTGCTCCTGGACGAGGTGGAGAAGGCCCACCCCGACGTGCACGAGATCTTCTTCCAGGTCTTCGACAAGGGCCAGATGGAGGACGGCGAGGGCCGGCTCATCGACTTCAAGAACACGCTGATCCTCCTCACCTCCAACGTGGGCAGCGACCTCATCATGAACATGTGCAAGGATCCGGAGCTCATGCCGGACCCGGAGGGGATCGCCCAGGCCCTGCGGGAGCCCCTGCTGAAGGTGTTCCCCGCCGCGCTCCTCGGACGGCTCGTGGTCATCCCCTACTACCCGCTCACCGACGAGGTCATCGGCCTCATCGCGAAGCTCCAGCTCGGCCGCATCCAGAAGCGCATCCGGGAGAATCACCGGATCCCCTTCACCTGGTCCGACGACGTCGTGGACCTCATCGTCAAGCGGTGCACCGAGGTCGAGAGCGGCGGGCGCATGATCGACGCCATCCTCACGAACACGGTCCTGCCCCGGATCAGCACGGAGCTCCTCACCCGGATGATGGAGGGCGAGGAGGTCACGAAGGTGCACGTGGACGTGAAGGACGAGGAGTTCACCTACGCCTTCTAGGCCGGGGGAGGGGGGGAGGATCCGCCTCCCCCGGCGAAAAGAGACAGCGCGGGCACGCCCGTCGCAGCTCGTCTGCGGGCATGGCGGCGGTGTGCCGCGGGTGCGCGGTGGGGCCGCGCCTGGGGGCGGGTTCTCCTTACTTCCCTTTCGTCCCCCCGGAGCCGTACCTCTCCTTCGCCTCCTTCCGGAGGCGCTTCAGTTCGAGGATGGCGTCCATGGCCTGCTTCGCGGCGCCCCGGATCGCGGGGTCGAGCGAGTCGAGCTGCGCCGCGAGCGCGGGGAGGAGGTCCTCGCGGCCGAGCGCTTGCGCGATCCGGATACCGGGGGCCGCCAGATCTCTCTCCTTCGCGGCGAGGAGCAGCTTGGCCGCGGCAAGGAGCTTCGCCGTGGGCTTCTCCTTGACCAGGGTCTCCGCGAGCGCGACCACCAGGACGGGGTCCGGCTCTTTCCCTGCGAGGGTCCGGTCCAGCGCGCCCTCGATCGTCTCCGGGGAGGCCAGGTGACCGAGAACCTGGTGCACCAGCAAGAGAGGTGTCCCCGGCCGGGTGTAGAGACGCTCCGTGAGCTCCCGCCCCACCTCCGGCGTGGCGGCCCTATCGATGAAGAGGAGCACCGACCTCGTGATCGAACCGCGCTCCACGAGGGCCCGGGCCGCCCGGTCCGCGAGGGGGGAGCGGTACTTCCGGCGGATATACTCCTGAGTGAACCACTTCGCGTAGTCCGGCGGCGCCACCGGCACCCACTCCTCCGGTGGAAAGATCTCCGGGTGGGCCAGCACCGGACCCCAGTAGTTGGCGGGCAGATCCCGGAGGACGCTTTTCACGAAGCCCACGATGGGCTCGCGCACCCCGGGTCTCGTGGCGTCGCCCACCGCCGTGGCGAGCGCCGTGGCGAGCAGCGCCATCTTCACCTCCCCGGGAGCGAGGAGACGGTAGATCCGAGGCAGGATCGGGGCGATGAGGGCCGGATTGACCCGGAGAAGCCTCACCAGCATGTCCTTCGAGGTCCGGACCTCCTCGCTCCGCGCGCACAGGCGATAGAGCGCCTCCGGGGCCTCACCCTGCGGCAGCGCGACCAGCAGCCGGGTGACGCCGTCGGAGAGGCTCATGGACCGGTAGTAGGCACCCTTGTCGAGGATCTCGGGCAGCGCGGCCAGGACGCGCCGCGCTTCTTCCGCGGACACGGACCGCGAGAGGTCGCCGAAGCCGGGGACGTGCCGGGTAAGGAGCGTGGCCACGGAGCAGGGCGCCGCCCGCCAGGCGGCGAGGAGCACCGGGAAGGGCAGTGCACCGGGGTGTCGGAAGAGCCCGACGTACCTGGGAAGGTTCCCGCGCCCCTCCGCCCCGAAGATGCGAGTCGCCAGCTCCTGCGCCGCGGCCTCCGGGAGGAGCGCCAGACATCGCTCCAGGCGGGCCAGGAACGAATCCGGGAGAGGGCCGGAACGCCGGGCGGCCTGCCCCATGCCGCGGAGAACCCCGTCCATCCCCTCCACCCACTCGAGGAGGTCCTTCGCGTACCGATCCCGGACCGCTTCCTTGCCGAGGCGCCCGTCGAGCCCGGACGCCACGTCCTCCGCGAGGCCGGAGAGGACGGGATTCACGGCCACCTCCCCCTTCCAGGCCCTGGCCCGTTCGAGGAGCGACTCGAGCGCCTCGAGAACCTGCCCGGTGGTGAGCGCCGCCGCCCAGCGCCGCAGGCCCGGATGCGCGAGGGATGAGGAGTAGGGAGGCTTCGACCGGATCACGCCTCCCGACAGCACGCGTTGGAGCGCGAGGGGGAAGAGATCGGCGGGGGGCAGGTCGTACTCCGGATCCCGAAGGCCGAGCACCTGGATCAGGATCCGGGCGGCCGAGACCGCTCGTGCTTCGGGACCGTCCCGGATCCAGTCGAAGAGCACCGCCTCCCCCCGCGCGCGGGGAACGATCGCTTCCCACAGGGGGACGGCCTGCGCGCCGAAACGATCCGCCACGGCCCGGACGAAGCTCTCGGAAAGCCGGGGGAAGGCACGGAGGGGACGCACCCACCGGGCGAGCTGCCTGTCCGGCAGTGCGAGAAACCTCTTCTCGAACCGGAGCATCCCGGCGGGATGGGTCTTCGCCCACCGGCTCAAGCTCAGGGCGAGGCCGGGCCAGACCCCGATCTCCGGAGTCCAGGCGTCCGCGATCCCCTCCGCGTTCATGCGCACCAGGATCCGGAAGGCGTGGCGCCGGAGGGCGAGATCGGGATGCGCGAGGAGCTTGCGGAGGAAGGGGACGGCGCGCGGCCCGATGATCTCGAAGTCCCGGTACACCGGCGGGGGATCCCGGGGGGGATTCACGGGATCCACCCGGCCCAGCTCGAAGACCAGAGACTCGAGCTTCTTCTCGAGCTCCGTGCCGAGACCGATCCCCTCCACGGCCCGGGAGTACTCCTTCACCCGGGCCTTGAGCGCCGGGGCCGCCGCCGGGTCGGCGAGCAGGGCCGCGAAGTGCGCCCGCGCCTCGTCGGCCCGGCCGAGCAGCACCGCGCACACCGCGAACCGGAACCGCGCCTCCGCCCGGAGCCGGGAAGGGACCCCGGCCCCGGACATGAGATCGAGGTAGATCTTCGCGGCCTCCGCGATCTTCCCCTCCACCACCTCCCGGACGTAGGCCTCGTGGAACCGCCGTTCCGGGTCCTCTTGCTCCGGAACCTTCTTCTCCCCCCCGGCCGCCGACGCTGCCAGAAGGAGCACCCAAGCCAGCGCGACCAACGTCCGTTTCGGCGCCATCACGGTCTCCTCTCGAAGCGAACCCACCTGCGAAGCCTACTCCTCGCGGCCGCGCCGCGGGTCAGCGGGCGGTGGCCTCCCGGTCAGCGCCCGGTCAAGGCCTCCGTTCGAACCGGTATCCCACCCCCCGCACGGTGACGATGTACCGGGGCCGGGCGGGGTCCGGCTCCACCTTCTTCCGGAGCCCCAGGATGGCGGTGTCCACCACCCGGGAGACGACCTCCTGCTCCTTCCAGAGGGCGGCGAGGAAGTCGGCCCGGGACAGGGCCCGCCCCTCGTTTCGGGCAAGAAACCGAAGCAGGTCGAACTCGAGCGGAGTGAGGCCGAGGTCCTCCCCGGCCCGCCGCGCCCGGCGGGCGGTGAAGTCCACGGTCGTCCCCCCGAACCGGAGCACCGCCCCCCCGTCGAGGCGGCGTTCCCGGTCCCAGGCCCGGATCCGCGAACGGATGCGGGCGAGCAGTTCCGCCAGGTCGAAGGGCTTCACCACGTAGTCGTCCGCCCCGAGGTCCAGCCCCTTCACCCGGTCGCCCGGAAGCCCCCGGGCGGTGAGCACGAGCACCGGGGTGTCCACGCCGTCCTCCCGGAGCCGCCGGAGCACCTGGAACCCATCCAGGCCCGGGAGCACCAGGTCGAGGACCACGAGATCCGGATCCTCGGTGAGGCCCATCTCGAGCGCGGTGGGGCCGTCCGCCGCCTCCAGCACCCGGTATCCCTCGGAACGGAGCGCGTCCCGGAGCCCCAGGCGGATCGCCGCGTCGTCCTCCACCACCAGGACCCGGTGCCGCTCACTCATCTCCGCCTCCCGGAAGCGTGATCTCGAAGACGGCTCCCCGGTCCGTCTCCCCGAGCCGGACCGCGCCCCCCATCCCCCGCGTGAGCTCCGCCACCAGGGAGAGGCCGAGACCGGTGCCGGGAACACCGTCCCGTTCCGCCGCCGACCCTCGGACGTAGCGGGCGAAGACCTTCCCGCGCTCCTCCCGGCGTATCCCCGGCCCCTCGTCCCGCACCCGGATCCGCACGAGGCCTTTCGCGGGCCGGTCCCACTCCACCCGGATGGACGTACCGGGCGCCGTGAACTTCCCCGCGTTGTCCAGGAGGTTGCCGAGACAGCGGGAAAGGGCCACGGGGTCGGCGCGCACCGTGACCCCGCCCCGTCCGGCCACGGACAGGTCGGCCGCCCGGCCGGGATGGAGCGCCGCGAACTCCTCCCGCACCTCCTCCACCAT
>JAOZQC010000079.1 GCA_029932425.1 Planctomycetota bacterium
AGCCGGCCCAGGGCGTGACGGTGAGCGCCACCGCCAGGGAGGCGAGCATCACCATGGGCACGTTGAACGGCATCGGCCGCATGTAGGGCCCCATCATCCCCGTCACGAAGAACAGGGGCAGGAAGGCCACGATGACGGTGAAGGTGGCCATGATGAGGGGCGGCCGGACCTCGTTCACGGCCGTGAGCGTGGCCTGGAGCGGCGGTTCCCGTTGCAGGCGGAAGTGCCGGTGGATGTTCTCCACGTCCACGATGGGGTCGTCCACCAGGAGGCCGAGCGACACCACGAGGGCGAACAGGGTCACACGGTTGATCGTGTACCCCACGATGAGGTCGGCGGCGAGCGCGATGGAGAACGTCATGGGGACGGCGAGGGCCACCACGAGGGCGGCCCGCCACCCGAGCCCCAGCACGATGATCACCACCACCGTGACCACCGCCACCAGGATGTGTCCCGCGAGCTCGTTCACCTTCTCGTCCGCCGTCTCGCCGTAGTTCCGGGTGACCGTGGTGAGGACGTCGGGAGGGATCACCCCCTCGTCCTTCAGCCGGGAGATCGTGTGGAGGACGTCCTCCGCGACCCACACCGCGTTGGTGCCCTTCCGCTTGGCCACGGCGATCGTCACCGAGGGTTCCTCGGGGACGTCCGGTCCCCCCGCGCGGCCGTGCGTCCGCTCCGCCGCGGGGCCGAAGCCGATCCGCGTGTAGGTGACCGCCTCTTCCGGAGTGTCCAGGACCCGGGCCACGTCCTTCACGTAGACCAGGCGGCCTCCCGAGGCGCTGAGCACCACCCGCTCCACCTCTTCCCGATCGCGGAGGAAGGGCCCCGCCTCGACGAGGATCTCGCGGTCCTCCCGCTCGTAGCTCCCCACGAGCCGGGCCGCGTTGGCGCCCCCCAGGGCGCGCAAGACGTCGCCGGGGGCGAGGCCGCGGGAGGCCAGGGCCTCGGGATCGAGGACCACCCGCACCCGGCGTCTCCGGCCTCCCACCACGAAGGACTTGGAGGAGTCCGAGACCTGCTGGAGGTTGTCGAGTACCTCGTCCGCGATCCTCCGGAGGGCGTAGTCGTCCTTCCCTCCCCCGTGCAGGGTGACGGTGAGGATG
This sequence comes from Planctomycetota bacterium, assembly GCA_029932425.1. Classification (GTDB taxonomy): domain Bacteria; phylum Planctomycetota; class JAJSAM01; order JAJSAM01; family JAJSAM01; genus JAOZQC01. The sequence continues at coordinate 1,104 of JAOZQC010000079.1, forward strand.
GGGACGTCGTCCACGTCGATGGGACGGATGATCCACCCGGCCATGCCGGGCGGCGCCTGGTCCTGGTAGGCGCGGATCTTGGCGTGGGTGTTGGTGAGGGCCTCCTCCCGGTTCCGGCCCACCTCGAACCGGAGCGACACCACGGCCTCGCCGGGCCGGCTCATGGAGTACACATGCTCCACCCCCTCGATCTCCATGAGCTTCGTCTCGAGGTTGGTGGTGACGAGCTTCTCCACCTCCTCCGCGGAGGCTCCCGGGAAGGAGAGGTAGACGTCCACCATGGGCACGACGATCTGGGGCTCCTCTTCCCGGGGGGTCCGCAGGAAACCCACGGCCCCCGCGGCGAGGGCCGCGATGATGAAGAGGACGGAGAGCTTCGAGGTGAGGAAGACCGAGACGATGCGGGCGGTGAACGTGTGCTTCCCCCGCATGGCCTACCTCCCCCCGAGCAGGACGCGGTCGCCGGCGTCCAGGCCCGAGAGGACCTCCACCATCCCGTCGTAGTCCCGCCCCGTGCGGAGGTGCCGGTCGATCACCCGGCCCTCCTCCACCACGCGCACCGTCTCGAGCTGCCCGATGCGCCGCACCGCGGCGGAGGGTACGAGGACCACCGTCCTCTCCCCCGTCCGGAAGCGGAGCCTTCCGAAGTTGCCCGGCCGGGCCCCCGAGTCCGGGGGGAGGGGGGCCTTCACCCGGAAGGTGCGCGTGGCGGGGTCGGCCTCGGGGGCGCGCTCCTCGATCTTCGTGGCGAAGGTGGCGGAGATCGGGGCGTCGAAGACGACCTGCACGGGGACGCCCACCGCCAGGTGGGGGATGAGGTACTCGCGCACGTCGGCCTCCAGCCGCAGGTCCCCCGGGTCCTGGATGACGAGGACGGGCCGGCCGGGAAGGGCCAGGTCTCCGGGATCCGCCAGCTTCTCCGCCACCACCCCGGTGAGGGGGGCGCGGATCTCGGCGTAGCCCACCACGATCTCCGCGGCGCGCACGGCCTCCCGGGCCTGGGTCACCCCCGCCTTCGCCGCCTTGTAGTCGGCGGTGACGGCCTCCATCTGCTCCGGGGTGGCGGCCCCCTTCTTCAGGAGATCGGAGTACCGGAGGTAGGCCGCCGCCGCCCGGTCGTACCGGGCCTGGGCCTGCACCAGGCCCGCCTGCATGGCGGCGAGGTTCGCCCTCACCTCCCGGTCGTCCAGGCGGACGAGGAGATCCCCCTGCTTCACCAGGTCCCCCTGGCGGACCCGGACCTCCAGGATGGTCCCCATGATCCGGGGGGAGACCCGGGCCGTCCGGCGGGAGCGCACGGTGCCCACGGCCTCCGAGAACTCGGGCACCACGCGGGCCCGGACCTCCGCCGTCTCCGCGGCCTCCGCCCTCTCCGCGGCCCGGACCTCGGTGCGGGGGCCCACCTTCCCGGTGTCGAAGATCCCCTGCATCCAGAGCAGCCCCACCACCACCCCGGCCACCACGAGCAACCCGATCAGCGTCTTCATCGCGTCACCTTCCCTCCCGTCCCCGCCCGGCAGATGCCGAGCGCTCTCCGCAGCTCGGCGGTGGCCCTTTCCACGTCGTAGCGGGCCGCCACCTTCCTCACCCGGGCGCCGGTGAGGGCCACCTCCGCGTCCAGGTACTCGGTGATCGTCGCCGCCCCGGACTCGTAACGGGCCCGGATCAGGGAGAGGGCCTCCTCGGCCCTCTCCGTGGACTTCTCCGACACGGTCAGCCGCTCCCGCGCCTCCGCGAGTGCCAGCCGCGCGTTCTTCACGTCCGTCTCCACGGCGAGGATCGCCTTCCGCTCCTCGGCCTCCGCGGCGAGCAGGCGGGCCCTCGCCCTCGCCACCCGGGCCCGCGTGGAGAACCCGCTGAAGATGGGCACGTCGACCCGGATTCCGCCCGTGGCGGAGTCCTGGCGGCCCGTGAACGTGCCGGACTGGTCGTCCAGGTCGTAGGAACCGAAGGCGCTCACGGTGGGCGAGGTGCCCGTGGCCTCCAGCTCCACCTCGCGCCGGGCGGCCCGGACCGCGCGGGCGGCCCGGCGGATCTCCGGCCGGTGGGCGCGCGCCGTGGCCAGAAGGTCCTTCTCGTCGACGGGAGGGACGTGGAAGCCCTTCCCCTCCGCGAGCCGGAAGGGCTCCGAGGCGGACAGGCCCAGGAGTCCCCTCAGGCCGTTCAGGGCCCGCTCGCGGGCGTTCCGGGCCTTCACCAGGGCCTCCCTCGCTTCCGCCAGGCGGACCTCCACGCTGAGCACGTCGGAGCGCCGGGCCGCCCCCGCCTCGAACCGGCTCGTGACGATCTTCAACTGCTCCCGGACGAGCTTCACGGAGTCCTCGGCCACCCGGATGAACTCCTCCGTCTCGAACACCACCAGACACGTCTCGATGACCGCCGCCTTGAGCCCGTTCAGGACGACGGCGCGCGCGTCGGCGGAGAGATCGACCCCGAAGCGGGCGAGGTCTTCCGCGGCCCGGCGGCGGCCGCCGTCGTAGAGGAGCCAGCGCGCGGAGAGCGAGGCCCGGAAGTTCCCGCGCCCGTCCGGGTGGTTGAAGTCCATGCCGAAGTTGAGTTCCCGCTGCCGCAGCCACTCCATGAAGACGAGCACGGGATCGTTGGTGTGGGTGTAGCCGATCCCGGCGGAGAGCGAGGGGTAGAACGCCGCCCGGGCCTCCGCCACTCCCTGCCGGGCCTCCTCGATGCGGGCGGAGGCGACCCGGAGGTCGGGGTTGTGCTCGACGGCCGTCCGCACGGCGTCCGCCACCCCCAGGACGAGGGGGCCGGGGGGAGATTCCTCCGGCCCGGCCGCGTCCTTCCGGGCGAGCGGGGCCGGGCCCGAAGCCGGGGGATCCGCCGCGCGGGGGGTGACCCCGGCGCAGGCGGTCAGGAGCAGGGACAGTAGCAGGAGCGGTCTTCGCATGTCGCCCTCCAGCCTGCGGATCCTCGAATGGTGTGCCACAGCAGGGCCGCCGGCGCAACGCTTCCTGCCGGGAGAAAACGGGAATCATCCGCACCGGGACCCCTTCTACGATACCGGGCCCGGGGGTCACGGCGGCGGATCCTCCGACCCGGCACCCCGGCGCCTCTCCGGGAAGGAAACCCGCGGCGATCCGAAGATTCCCGCCCCCGAGCACGTAGAATCGGGAAGGAGGTGGCGCATGACGAACATCACGGACCTCTTGTGCTCCGGTTCCGGCCACGTGGTCGTCCTGGGAGACGGCGGGTCGCCGCTGGCGGACGGTCTCCGCGACCTGGGCAACGAGGTGGAGGAGCTCCAGCCCTCCGATTTCCAGGCGGACCGCGAGGAGATGGCGGACGTGGTGGCGGTCCTGCCGGATTGCCGGGATCCCCTGAAGCTGGGGGCGACCGCCGCGGCCTGCGCGCGGTGCGTGTGGTTCCAGGACCGACCCGCTCCCCCGGGGGTGCAGCGGATCCTGGAGGCCGCGGGCGTGCCCGTGTACGCCGGGAAGGACCTTCTCACGGAGTGCCGCCGATGACGGGAGACCCCGAGGACACCCCCCTCTCTCCGCTCGACGAGGAGATCGAGACCCTCCTCGGCCGGCTGGCCGCCCTGGAGGCCAGAACCCCCACGCCCGACGAGGCGCCGGTGCGGGAGGTGGCGATGCGGGCCATCCGGGACCGCCTCCGGCGACTCTCCCGGAAGTGCACCGACCGGACCTGCCGCATCCGCACCCTCGAGCGGATCCGCGAGGTGACGGACGAGACCTGAGGCCCCGCGGCCGGGGTCGGAGGAGGCCCCGTGCCGCCCGGATCGCCCGTGGCCCGGGCCGAACGGGCGAGGAGAGGGCCCCTTCGCCGCGGCCCGGGCGGGAGGCGGGGGCGCCGGACCCACCGGGGACCGGAGAGCCCCCCGCTCCTTGCCCCGCCCGGGACGATCTGCCAACATCCCGGCATGAAGCGCACCGTCCTCCTCCTCGCCGCCCTGCTCCTCCCGGTCTTCCCGGCCTCGGCCGGCGGCGGGCCCGAGACCACCCTCGTGGTGGTGAACGCGGGATCCCCCGTCTCCCGGCTCGTCGCCAACGAGTACGCCGCCCTCCGCGACATCCCCGAGAGCCACCTCGTCTACCTCCACGGGGTCCCCGGCGACGGCGTGGTCCCGCTGGACGTCTTCCTGAAGCGGCTGTGGGGGCCCGTGAACGACTACCTGGAGAAGACGGGCCTTTCCGGTCGGATCGACCTCATCGCCTGGTCCGCGGATTTTCCCTATGCCGTGGACTTTCGCTCCCGGCTCGGGGGGCCAAGGCCCGGGCACCAGGTCGGCGCCCGCGCCTCCCTCTCCGGGCTCACCTACCTCATCCGCCACGTGCAGGCGGGCGACGCCTTCTGGAACCTCGGCATCAACCGCTACTTCCGCCTGACCGGGGTCGGCCGGCCCCTCGCTCCCCCCGCCCTGCCCCCCGAGGCGCAGGCGCTCCTCGCCGCCGCCGAGCGGGCCCTCCGGGCCCGGAAGTGGCCCGAGGCCCGGGCCGCCTTCGAGAAGCTGCTCGCCGCCCGGCCTCACCTGCCCGACGCCTGGTACAACTACGCCTGCGTCCTCTCCCTCCTCGGGGAGGCGGACGCGGCCCTCCGGGCGCTGGACCGGGCCTCGAAGGAGGGCTTCACGAACGCGTCCTGGGCGGCCCGGGACCCGGACCTGGCCCCCCTCCGGAGTCGGCCGGAGTTCCGGAAGATCCTCGAGAGCATGGGCCGGCGGGCCCGCGGGCGCCGGGGCTCCGGGATCCGCCTCCTCCCCGCCCACGGCTTCCGGTCCGCCTACCTCTGGACGGGGGGGGGCGACCCGGAGACCGACGGGCCCCCGGACGCCCTCGACCGCTACGTCCTCTCCCTCCACCTGGCCTGGACGGGGTTCAAGGGGAACAGCGTGCCCGAGGTCCTCCGCTACCTCCGCGCCGCGGCGCGCTCGGACGGCACGCATCCCGAGGGCACGGTGTACATCTGCAAGAACGCGAACGTCCGCTCCACGGCCCGCCGGCGGTTCTTCCCCCTCCTGGTGGAGACCCTGACCCGCCGGGGCCGCAAGGTGGAGATCCTCGAGAAGGGCAAGGACGGGCAGAACGGCGTGCTCCCCGTCGGCAAGGACGACGTGATCGGGGCCGTGGTGGGCGCGGCGGGCTTCTCGTGGAAGGCGTCGGGGAGCCGCATCCTCCCCGGCGCCATCTGCGAGCACCTGACGAGCTTCGGCGCCCACTTCGGAACGCCGGGCCAGACGAAGCTCACCGAGTTCCTGCGCTACGGGGCGGCGGGAGCCAGCGGCACGGTGACGGAGCCCCTCGCCATCTACCTCAAGTTCCCCACCCCCCTCATCCATCTCTACTACGCCGAGGGCTGCTCGCTCGCGGAGGCCTTCTACCAGAGCGTGGGCGGCCCCTACCAGCTCATGATCGTGGGCGACGGCCTGGCCCGGCCCTTCGCGGACTTCGTGAAGGTGCGGGTGGACGCGCCCCCCGCCCCCTGGAAGGGGACGGTGGAGCTCGTTCCCCACGCCCCCGCCGCCACCTTCGAGCTCTGGGTGGACGGGCGCCGCCGGGCCGCCGGCGACACCCTCCGCCTCGACACCACCGGGTACGACGACGGGCACCACGACGTGCGGGTGGTGGCGGTGGCGGCGGGACCCATCGAGACGAGGTCCGCGGCGAAGCTCGACGCGGTGTTCGGAAACCACGGGCCGGGCGGCGAGGTGGAGATGCGCACCCCCCCGGAGGTCCCCCTGGGGGAACCGGTGGTGATCCGCTTCCGGGGCGCCCGCGAGCTCCAGGTCCTCCACGGCGGGCGGATGATCGCCTCCTCGCGGTCACCCGAGGTGAGGGTGCCCACCGGGGATCTCGGCCCCGGCCCGGTACGGCTGGTGCCCCGCCTGATCCGGGCGGACGGAACGGCCTACCGCGCCGCCCCCCTCGCGGTGAGGATCGCGCCCCCGCGGCTCCTCCCCGCCGGGGTCCCGGACCGGCCCCGGAAGCCCGGCCTCCGGGGCACCGTGACGAGGAAGGACGGGGAGCACCCGCTCTTCGTCTCCCACGTGGGGGACCGCTTCTCGGGCGTCCGCCTCCGCGACCGGCCGGAGCTCCGGGGAGCCTCCCGGATCCTCCTCTCCGGGGCGTTCGTGGTCCCGAAGGACGGGTTCTACCAGCTCGCCGCGAAGGGCTCGGGCACCCTCACCCTCGCGGTGGACGGACGGCCGCCGGGGGAGGGGCTCGACCTGGCGGTGGAGCGGTTCTTCCCCCTCTCGCTCGCGGCCGGAGAGCACGCGATCCGGATCGACTTCGTCCCGAAGGGCGCCCCGGACCTCGTCCTCGCGCTCGGGGGCGACCAGGTCCTCGCGCCCCTCGTCCTCCGCCACGGGACACGGCCCGCCCTGCCCCGCCGCCCGGAGATCGCGGGGGCCGTGAAGGGCAAGCCGATTCCCGTGCCCCCCGAGGGGCTGGTCCTCGACTTCCGGCGGGTCACCCGGCACATCGCGGGTCTGACCCTCTTCCCCGCCCCCGGGGCGAAGACCTTCCCGGAGCGCTGGGTGGTGGAGTACCGGGTGACGGGAAAGAGATGGAAGACCGTGAAGACCCCGGTGACCTTCATCGCGAGGGACCCCGAGAAGCCGCCCTGCTACGTGGAGATCACGTTTTCCCCCCTCCGGGCGAAGCGCTTGCGCGTCCGGCCCGAGGGACGGTCCGCGGCGAGCCTTTCCCGGATCGACGTGCTGGGGAAGGAGTAGGGGAACCCGCCGGCCGGGCCGCGCCGGATCCGGCACCGGGATGCCCTTCACCTTCACCTTCCGGACCGGTCTCCCGTCGCTCGTCTCCACCGCCTCGGTCCGCCCGCCGGGCGCGGGCCGGACGCGGTGGACGCCCCGCCCGAAGGCCGCGAAGGGGCACACGCGCTTCCCGGGCCCCCGGAGGAAGACGAGCCGCCGGCGGCCTTTCCGGAACCGGGGCAGGCCCGGCACCTTCACCACCCGCCCGCCGCCGGTCAGGATGAGGATACCCGGCGGCGGACGACGCCCTACGCCGGTCCGCGCGGGTTGTCCGTCCCGAAGCCCGGTTCCCCCTCCCCGGCGGCTCCCCCCGGGCGCGCGGGGGGGAGGGCGCGCCGGAGGGCATCGGTGATCTCGTCCGGGGTCATGGGCTTCTGCAGGAAAGGGGTACCCCGGGGCGGCTGGTAGGCGTCGCCGGACATGATGACGATGCAGCCCTCCAGCGCGGGCCGCGCGGCCACCAGGCGGCGCGCGCACTCCTCGCCTCCCATGTCGGGCATGCGAAGGTCCACCAGGGCGCAGTCCACCTCCCGCTCCCGCGCGATCCGGATCGCCTCGTGCCCGCTCGCCGCCTCGAGGACCTCCGCGCGCTCCTGCCGGAGCACCGCACTGATGTAGTCCCGCACCGCCTCCTCGTCGTCGGCCACGAGGACACGGAGCCCCGGGGGAAGGGGGCCGCGCGGGGGGGGGAGGTCCTCCTCGAGCTTCCCCGGGGCCACGGCGGGGATCTCCGCCGCGAAGAGCGCCCCCCGCCCTTCCTTGGAGACGAGACGGAGGGTGCCGCCGTGGGGCGCCACCATCTGCCGGCCGATGGGGCGGCCCAGGCCCCAGCCCGGGCCGGGCGGCTTGGTGGTGTAGAAGAAGTCGAAGATGCGGTCCGTGTCCTCGGGCGGGACCCCCGGCCCGTCATCCTCCACCTCCAGGCGGAGGACGTCCCCGCCGGAGCGGACCCGCACCAGGATCGCCCCTCCTCTCCCGCACGACTCGATGGCGTCCGCGGCGTTCTTCACCAGGTTCAGGAGCACCTGCTTCATCTGGTGGGGGTCCACCTCGGCGAACGCCGGCTCCGGGGCGTCCAGCCCGATGGAGATGTTCTTCACCTGGAGCTGGTACTCCTGGAAGCCGATGACCTGCCGCGCCACGTCGGCGAGGTCGGCGGTCACGCGCTGCGGGGTCCGCTCCCGGGCGAAGTCGAGGAGGGTGCGGATCGTCTGCCCCATGCGCCCCGATTCCCGGCTCGCCTTCTCGAGCACGTCCCGGAGCTCCGGGGAGTCCGACTCCCGGAGCGCGAGCTGGAGATAGCCGATCAGGCCCGTGAGGGGGTTGTTCAGCTCGTGCGCCAGGCCGGCCACGCACTCGCCCAGGATCTGGAGGCGCTCCGCCTCCGCCACCTTCCGCTCCGACCTCTCGAGGCCGTGGATCCGGTGGTCGATCTCCGCGAGGAGCCGCCCCCAGAGCAGGCGGAACCAGAGCAGGCCCAGGGCGGCGAGGACGAAGCCGATGACGGGGGCGCCCACGAGGAGGGTCAGGGTGAACGGCTCTCCCCCGATGATCCGGGCCGTGCAGGCGAGGGCGGTGGCGACGAGGGGAATCGCCCACAGGAGGTGCCAGAGTGGAAAACCCCTCCTCATCCCCGCCTGCGGCCGACCCTCGTGGCTTGCGGCACCCATGCCCATCCCGTATCGACGCCCGAACCCGAGCAGTTTAGCCCGCATTGCCCCATCGGGACACGCGGTTTCCACCGGATCCCCTCGCCCGAGGCGGGACGGCTCCTCCTCCTCGACCCGGGAACGACCGGCGTCTCGCGACGCCCGGCCCCCTCCGGCGATCGCCCGCCGGGGGCCCCCCGGGGCGAACC
>JAOZQC010000080.1:0-1752 GCA_029932425.1 Planctomycetota bacterium
GGGAACCTCCGCGAGGCGCCCCGCGAAGCGGAGCAGGGCGGCCTCGCGCGCCTCCGGATCCGGGGTCAGGTCCTCGTGGGTGTCGAGGATGCGGCAGTAGAGGTAGCCCACCGCCGCCGCCCGGGCCGCGGCGGTGGGGAGGAGGGCGATGCAGGACGAGAAGGTCCGGGCGGCGTGGGGGAGGATCGCCCACAGGAAACGGTCCGGATCCCGGATCGCCTCGAGCCGCGGGAGATCCGGATGCTCGCGGTTCACCAGCAGGTCCCGGAGGAGGAGCCAGGGACGCCGGAGAAGGAACGGGGGAGCGATCAAGGCCGGGCCCCCGCGGCGGGAGGGCGCTCGTGCGCGCGGACGATGCGGGCCAGGCGGAAGGAGAGGGGGATGAGGACGAGGGCCACCACCAGGAACCCTCCCAGCACCAGGCGCCGGACCCACCGCTTCGACCGCCCGAAGAGGTGGTGGGTCCGCACGCCGCCCGCGGAGAGGCTGAACGCGGCCCCGAGGATGATCGCGGTGATGTTGGTGGCGAAGAGGAGCGCCGCCCCGAGCGCCAGCCAGGTGGCGCCGACGGCCAGGGCGAGCCCCGCCGCGGCCACGGGGGGGACGAGGATGCGCTCCGCCGTCTCCGCCTCGTCTCCGCCCGGCCGGAGGAGGAGGGTGACGCACGGGGCCTCGGCGAAGAGACGGCGCAGGGAGGGTTCGCCGCCCGACTCCGGGCCGCGGGGGAGGAGCAGGAGATCGGCTCCGGCCTTGCGGACCGCCTCCAGGACGGCCGCCGCGGGATCCGGTCCGCGGGCCAGGACCAGCGTGAAGCCCGGCGGGGGCGGTCCCTTTCCGTCCGGCTCCTCGGGGCTCACCGCCGGCAGGCCCGGGAGGAGCCGTCGCGCCCGCTCCACGGCCTCCCGGAGAGCGGGCTCCGCCTCCGCGAGGGGGGGTTCCTCGAGGCGCTCCTCCTCCGCCCTCTCCGCCACGGAGACGAGGAGGACGTCGCCGCCCTCCGCGCGGGCGAAGAGCGCGGCCCAGTGGACGAGGCGGGCGATCTCCCCGTCCCGGGGGATGAGCACGGCGACGGTCAAGGGGTCCTCCTTCCCGAGACGGCGTCCATCCTACGGGCTCGCCGCGGAATGAGGGCGTCCTTTGCGCCGAGGGCGCCGGGACCGCCGGTCCGGGAGGCGGCGGGGAGAAGCAACCCCTTTCTGCGCGCCCCGGCCGTCCCCGGGCCGCTCCCGGTCCCGCCGGAGGAGCTCCCTCTCCGGCGGGACGGCTCGTCGGCCTCCCCCGGGCCCCGCGGCTCGGCCCGGAGGGCGCACCCCGGCGGCGCCCGGTCCGGGTTCACTTCGGGATGGCGGCGGTGAGCACCTCCGGTCCGTCCTCCGTGACGCGGACCGTGTCCTCGATCCGGAGGCCGCCCAGGCCGAGGGCGGCCTCCGCCTTCTCCCAGTCCACGGCATCCGCGTAGCCCTCCCGCCGCTCCGGGTCGTGGAGGATCGCCTCGATGAAGTAGACGCCGGGTTCGATGGTCACCGTGTAGTCGCGCCCCAGGGGCAGGTCGGCCCGGAGCCACTTCAGGCCGAAGCGCTCGGAGGGCGTCCGCCCGTGGAGGTAGCCGCCCGCGTCATGGGTGCAAAGCCCGATGAGGTGTCCCAGCCCGTGGGGAAAGAAGAGGGCATGGGCGTTCCGCTCCACGAGCCCGTCCGGGTCGCCCCGGAGGAAGCCCAGGTCGACGAGCCCGCGGGCGATCCCCCGGCAGGT
>JAOZQC010000080.1:1762-9693 GCA_029932425.1 Planctomycetota bacterium
GGGCCGGGCGCCGCCGACGGCGGCGAGCTGGACCCCGAGGAGCATGTCGTGGAGGTCCCGGAGGAGGGACGAGGCCCCCGCTTCCGGGAGCAGGGTGCGGGTGACGTCGCACGAGTACTCCCCCACCCGGGCCCCTGCGTCCACGAGGACCACCTCCCCTTCCCGGACGGCGGTGTTCCCCGGGGGGTGATGGAGGACCGCCGCGTGGCGTCCGGCGGCCACGATGGAACCGTAGGCCGGGCCGTCTCCTCCCGCCCGGAAGAACTCCACCTCGAGCTCGGCCCGGAGTCCGCGCTCCGTGGCGCCCGGCCGGGCGAGCTCCCGCACCGCCGCGTGGCCCGCGGCGGTGGCCGCGGCCGCCCGCCGCATGAGGTCGAGCTCCGCGGTGTCCTTGGTCCTCCGCCGTTCGTCGATGACCCGCCGGAGGTGCGCGGTCACCTCCGGGTCCGCGACGGCGCGGGGCCGGGCGCCCTCCGGGAGACCGTAGCCCTGGGGACGCTCCAGCAGATCCGGGTTTCCGAGGACCGCCACCGCCTCGTCGAGCCGCCGGGCCAGCCACAGGCGGAGCTCGGAGCGGGGCCTCACCCGTTCCAGGCCCGAACGGGCCCGGATCGTATCGAGGTCCTCCGTGTCGCCCTCCCAGATCCGCTCCTCGTCGGAGGCCACGCGGACGAAGAGCGTGTACCCCTCGTCCGGATCGTAGGCGAGCACCTGCCCCGGGCGGGTCTCGCCGCAGAGGTAGGTGTGCTCGGGATGCACCCGGAACTCGCAGAACCGGTCCGTTCCCGGCACGGGGAGGGGCAGCCCGGAGGGGAAGAGCACCGCCCCCTCCGGAAGTCCGAAGCCGAGGGCGACCTCCTCCCGGTGACGGGCCAGGGCCGCCGCGGAAAGGCGCGGAGGATTCATGCCGGCCAGTATACGGGGATGCGGCGGCGGGAACTTCGTACACCCTGCGCGGGTTCGCGGGGGAACGGGATGCTCGGGGAGCGCGAGGGCACCCGCTCCGGGCCGCCCCTTCCGGGGGGGGCCGCCGGAGGGAGGCCGGGGCGCCGTCCCGCCCCGGGCCCCTCACTCCTCCCGGGTCTTCGGCTTTCCCCGTCCGGCCCCCAGGAGCTCCCGGGCCGCGGCCAGGGAATGCTCGCCGGACGCCCCGCCGGAGAGCATCCGGGCGATCTCGGAAACGCGCTCCTCCTCCGAGAGGCGGCGCACGCGGGTCACGGTCCTTCCCGCCCGGGTGATCTTCTCCACCACGTGGTGGACGTGGGCCCGGCCCGCGATCTGGGGGAGGTGGGTGATGGCCACGACCTGGTGGTGGCGGGCCGTCTCCGCGAGCTTGGCTCCCACCGCGGCCGCCGTCGCACCCCCGATGCCGGCATCCACCTCGTCGAAGACGTAGGTGCCCACGGGCCCCACCCCCGCCAGCGCGCGCCGGACGGCGAGCATGAGCCGGGAGAGCTCGCCCCCCGACGCCGCCTCGCGAAGGGGGTGGGTGCCTTCCCCGGGGTTCAGGGCCACGAGGAACTCCACGTCGTCCGAGCCCGCGGGACCGGGCTCGCCCTCGCGGGAGGAGATTCGCACCGAGAACCGCGCCTCGCCGAGCGCCAGGCTCCGGAGTTCCGCGGTCACCGCCCGCCCGAGCCCGGCCGCGGCCCGCTTCCGGGCGGCGGTGAGGGAAGCCGCCCGGTCCCGGGCCTCGGCCCGGGCCTCGTCCATCTCCCGGCGGGCGCGCTCCCGCGACTCCCGGTAGCGGGAGAGATCCGCCACCTCCGCCGCGATCTCCTCCCGCCGGGCCAGGAGCCCTTCGAGGTCGGTCCCGTGCTTGCGGAGGAGGTCCGAGAGGGCGGCCCGGCGGGCCTCGATCTCCTCCAGGCGCTCGGGGTCGGCCTCCACCCCCTCGCCGTATCCCGCGAGGCGGCGGGCCGTCTCCGCCACGAGCTCCGCGGCCTCCTCGAGGCGGAGCGCATCCTCCTCGAGGGAGGGATCGTGCCGGGCCACGGACCGGAGATCCCGGGAACGGGCCCCGAGACGCTCGAAGACGGAGCCCTCGCCCTCGTACAGGTCATCCGCGGCGCCTCGGGCGGCGGCGAGAAGCGCCTCCCGGTGCCGCAGGCGGTCCGCTTCCCGGGCCAGCTCCTCGAGCTCCCCCGGCCGGGGATCGATCTCCTCGATCTCCCGGAGCTCGAAGGAGAGGTAGTCGAGCCTCCGGGCCCGGTCCTGCTCCCGGGCGCGCAGGGCCTCCCATCGCTCGCGCGCGGCGGCGGCGCGGGCGGCGAGGCGGGCCATCTCCCGGAGCTCGGGCTCGAGATCGCCGTAGGCGTCGAGGAGGGCGAGCTGCCGGGCGGGCTCCAGGAGGGCGTGGTGCTCGCGCTGGCTCGCCACGGAGGCCAGGTCCCCGGCCAGGGAGAGGAGGACCGCCCGCGAGGAGAGCCGGCCGTTCACGTAGGCGCGCTGGCGACCGTCCGCGGGAATCACGCGCCGGATCACCAGCTCGTCGTCGGAGGGGAGGCCGGCGGCCCGGAGGCGCTCCCGCACCGCGGGCTCGTCGGAGATGTCGAAGAGGCCCTCCACCTCCGCCTCCCGCGCGCCGCGCCGCACGGCGCCGGAACCGGCCTTCCACCCGAGGAGGAGGCCCACGGCGGCGGCCACGAGGGACTTCCCGGCCCCGGTCTCCCCGGTGAGGACGTGGAAGCCGGGGCCGAGCTCGAGGTCGAGGTCCTCGATGAGGACGAGGTCCTTCACGCGGAGGCGGACGAGCATGGAGAGAGGATAGCAGCCCGGCCGGACGGCCCGAACCGGGAAGCGCCGCGTGGGGCGCCGGCCGGAGAGGCGGGAAGGGCGCAAACCGCGAAGGCCCGTCCGTCACCGCGGTCCCGGAAAGCGGAAGAATCCAGGCCCGTCACCGCGGTTCCATCCCGGGGCGGACCGCGGATCATTATCAATAAGAATTACTGGTAACAGGAGGGCGATGGGTCTACACTTCGGGCCTCCAACCCCCACGGGAACGAACGAAAGGAACCGACATGAGTCACCTGATCCAGAAAGAGGCCCCCGACTTCACGGCCGCCGCCGTGCTGCCCGACAGCACCATCGTGGAGGACTTCCGGCTCTCGAGCCTGCGCGGGAAGTACGTGGTCCTCTTCTTCTACCCCCTCGACTTCACCTTCGTGTGCCCCTCCGAGATCCTCGCCTTCGATCACCGGATCGAGCAGTTCCGGGAGCGGAACTGCGAGGTGGTGGGGGTGTCCGTGGACTCCCAGTTCACCCACCTCGCCTGGCGGAACACGCCGCTGAACGAGGGGGGGATCGGCCCGATCCGCTTCCCGCTGGTGGCCGACCTCTCGAAGCAGATCTCCCGTGACTACGGGGTCCTGGTGAACGAGTCCGTGGCGCTCCGCGGGACGTTTCTCATCGACCGGGACGGCATCGTCCGGCACCAGGTGGTGAACGACCTGGGACTCGGCCGGAACATCGACGAGGCGATCCGCATGGTGGACGCCCTGCACCACCTCGAGGAGCACGGCGAGGTCTGCCCCGCGAACTGGAAGGACGGCGAGGCGGCCATGAGCCCCACCCCCGAAGGCGTGAAGGAGTACCTCGCCACCCACGGCGACGAGCTCTGACCCGCCGCCCTCTCGGGGCACCACCCGGCTCCGGCGCCCCGGGCGCCGGGGCCGGGGTGGCGACCGGGAACACCACGCCCCCGGCGAGGATCGGGCCCCCCGCGGACGGCAACGCCGGGTGGAAGCCGGACCCCGGCCGCCGCGCGTCTCCCTCGGCGCCTTTCCTGCGGGGGGGCCCTCCACCGCTTGCCCGGGGGGGCACCGCATCCCAGCCCGCACGCCGGATGAGAAGTGCGGCCTGCCGGCCGGGCGGTGTCAGCTCTTCCCGGGGCGGCGGCGGCCCAGGATGGCGCAGCGGAAGCCCACGTAACCCGACTTGGAACCGTCGGGGTAGCCGCGGCGGGAGGCGCACCGGGAGCGCTCCAGGGAGTCGCGCCAGGACCCGCCGCACACGCCCCGGACGATCTTGCCGTCCCCCCGCGTGAAGGCCGCGTGCACCCACTCCGCCACGTTGCCCGCGCAGTCGTAGAGCCCGTAGGGCGACCGTCCCGTCCGGAACTGCCCCACGGGCGTGGTGCGGAGGAAGCCCGCCTCCCGGCAGTTGCAGCGCTCCGGCTCGGCCTCGTCCCCCCAGGGGAAGTGGCGTCCGTCCGTGCCCCTCGCCGCCTTCTGCCACTCGTGGGGGGAGGGGAGGCGCTTCCCGCACCAGGCCGCGTACTCCATGGCGTCCTGCCAGGACACGAAGACCACCGGGTGGTCCTCGAGCCCCTCCGGGATCTCCGTGCCCTCCCAGTGCTCCGGGGGATGGCGCTTCGTGGCCAGCACGAACTCCCGGTACTGGCGGTTCGTCACCGGGTAGAGGTCGATCCAGAAGCCCGGGAGGTAGATCTCCCGCCGGGGCTTCTCCACCTCCTTCCCCTCGTCCTCCCCCGCGAGGAAGATCCCCCGGGGCACGAGGACCATCTGCGAGGTGTCCCGGGCCCCCGCCTTTCCCCGGGCGCGGACCTTCTTCCCCTCCCGGGGGGCGCCTTCCGCCGCGGCGGGTTTCCCGGTCCCGGCGATCTCGACCGTGGCCGCGACGGGGGCCGCCTCCGCCTCCGGTTCCCCGGTTCGGCCCTCGGCCAGGAGGGTCGCGATCTGGTCCCGGTCCCGGACCAGCTTCGCGTTCTCCGCCCGCAGGCGGTCGACGGTGTCGATGAGATCCCGGACCTCCGCGTGCAGGCGCCGGAGGAAGGCGGCGGCCCGCGCGCGCTCCGCGGCCCGGCGTTCCCGGAGCTCGGCGAGCTCGGCCCGCGCCCGGTCCCGCTCCTTCCGGACCCTCTCCACCTCGCCCTGGAGGCGCTCCCGGTCTCGCTCCGCGGCTTCGGCGCGGCGCCGCGCCTCGTCCCGCTCCGCGAGGGCGCGGTCCCGCTCCTCCCCGGTCCGGGCCGCCTCCGCCCGGGCCTCCTCGAGGTCGGCTTCCCACCGGGTCTCCTGCTCCCTGAGGCGGGCCTTCAGCGCCCGGATCCGGCGGAGGGTGTTCGCGGCGACCCGTTCCGCCTCGTCGATGGTTCCCGCCGGTGCCCCTTCGAGATCCATTCCGGCCTCCTCCTCCCCTTCCGGGGCGGCGGCCGCCGGGCGCTCCTCCGCGCGGCGGCGCTCCTCTCGACTCTCCTCGAGCGCCCGGGCGAGCTCGGCGATCCGCCGCTCGAGGTCCTCGTTCGCGGCCTTCAGCCGCGCCGCCTCCTCCGCGGCGCGGGCCTTCTCCTCCCCCGCCGCGGAGAGCTCGGCGAGGCGCTTTTCCAGCTCCTCGGCCCGGCGGCGCTCCTCCTCCCGCTCCCGGAGCGCGGCCTCCCGGACCTTCCTCTCCTCGGCCAGCGCCGCCCGGTGGGCCCTCTCCGCGGCCCGGGCCTCGTCGCGGCTGCGGGCGAGCGCTTCCTCGCGCTCCGCGAGCCGGGCCAGGAGCCTCTCCCGCTCGGCCGCCAGGTGCTCCTCCGCCCGCCGGGCCTCCTCCGCGGACTCGGTGAGCTCCGCCAGACGCTCGGTGAGCATCCGCTCCTTCTCCGCCAGCTCCTCCGCGGCCTCCGTGAGCCGCTCGATCTCCCGTTCCCGCCGCTCGCGCTCCGCGGCCTCCTCCCGGCGGAGTTCCGCGAGGGCCTCGCGAAGGGCGGCCTCCCGGGCCCCCGCCCGCTCGCGCTCCCGGGCCTCCCCCGAGAGCTGCGCGGCCAGCTCCGCCTCCCGGGCCTCCGCCGCCTCCCGCTCCCGGGCGAGACGCCGTTCCGCCTCCTCGAGCTCCGAGGCCAGGCGGTCCCGCTCGCGCACGAGCCCCTCCAGGCGGGCGGCCACCTCCTCGTCCCCCTCGAGCGCTCCCTCCCGGGCCTCCGCGAGATCCGCCTGCAACCGCTCCACCCGCTCGAGGAGCGCATCCCTCTCCGCCGCCGCCCGGCGGACCTCCGCCCGGGCCCGCTCCTCCGCCTCCGCGGCCCGGGCGAGAGCCTCGTCCCGCTCCCCGCGGATCCGCTCCACCTCCCCGTGGAGATCCTCCTCCCCCGCCCGGGCGGACTCGGCGGCCTCCCGCTCCAGCTCCGCCACCCGCTCCGCCAGGCCCGCGGCCCGTTCCTCGGCCTCGTCCCGGGCGGCGCGGAGCCGGTCGCTCTCGGCCTGGAGGGCGGTGGCGGCGGCCCGGGCCTCCTCCGCGGCGCGCCGGAGCTCACCCTCGCGGCGGGCGGCGTCCTCTTCCAGGGCGGTGATCCGGGCGAGAAGGCGATCCCGTTCCACGCGGAGGGAGCGGGCCTCGGCCTCGGTGGCGGCGGCCTGCTCCCGGGCCGTGTCTCCGCTCGTCCGGGCCCGCTCCTCCGCCTCGCGGCGCTCCTCCTCGATGGCTTCGATCCGGGCCTCGAGCTCCCGCGCGCGGGACGCCTCCCCCGCCAGCTCCGCGGCCTCCGCCCGGAGCCGCACGAGCTCCTTCTCCGCCCGGGAGAGGCGTTCCGCGGCGCGCCGCCCCTCCTCCTCCGCGGCCCGTCGCGCCCGGAGGAGCTCGACCCTCTCCGCCTCCGCCCGCGCCGCCGCCTCCTCCGCGGCCCGGGCGGATTCCTCGAGGCTCGTCTCGATCTCGGCGAGGCGGTCGCGGAGGCCCTCCACCTCCGCGGCGAGCTCGTCCCGGCGCCGCACCGCCTGGTCCCGCTGTTCCTCGGCGGCCTGCCGGGCCCGGAGGGCCTCCTCCAGCCGCTCCCCCGCCTCCCGCTGCTCCCGCTCCACCCGCGCCGCGAGCTCCCGCTCCGCGCTCCGGGCCTTCACCTCCGCCCGGGTGAGCTCGCGGGAGATCTCCGCGAGGCGGGCCCGGAGGTCCTCGTTCTCCCGGGCCGCGGCCTCCGCCTCCACCTCGCGGGCCGCCGCGAGCCGGGCCGCCGCCGCCTCCGCCTCCGCCGCGCGAGACTCCAGCTCGCGCACCCGTTCCGCGAGCATCTCCGCCCGGCCCGCCGCCTTCTCCCGGGCGATGCTCCGGAGGGCGGACCGGGCTTCCTCCTCCTGGCGCCGGGCGCGCTCCCGGAGTTCCTCCACCTCCGCGGCCAGGGCCTCGCGCTCCTCCCGGATCGACCGGAGGTCCGCCGCCGCCGCCCCGGCCTCCTCTCTCGCGGCGGCGGTCGCCTCGCGGGCGCGCCGGAGGTCCTCGCGGAGCACGGCCGCCTCCTCCGCGAGCACCTCCCGCGCCCGGTCCGCCTCCGCCAGGCGGACCGCGAGCCCGTCTCTCTCCGCCGCGAGGCGCTCCCGCTCCCGCTCCAGGGCCGCCCGCTCCTCCTCGGCTCCGGCCCGGCGCTCGTCCTCCCTCCGAACCATCTCCGCGAGGCGCTTCTCGAGGTCCGCGGCCCGGCGGCGGAGCCGGTCGAGCTCCCCGGCCAGGCGCTCGCGGTCCGCGACCGCGCGCTCGAGGTCGGCCCGGGCCTCGGCCTGGGCCTCCTCGGCGCGGGCCGCCCGCTCCTCGGCGCGGTGCGCCCGGTCCTCGATCTCCCGGCGCTCCTCCTCCCGCTCCCTCTCGGCGGCGGCCCGCTCCTCCGCGGCGCGCGCCAGCTCGGCGGCCGCGGGCCGGGCCCGGGCCTCCGTCTCGGTGTGCCGCCGGGTCAGCTCGGAGACGCGCTCCCGGAGGGAGGCGATCTCCCGGGTCGTGCTCTCTTCCTCCACGGTGCGGGCGGCCTCCAGGCGCACCGCGGTGGCCTCCGCCTCCGCCAGGCGCTCCTCCAGCTCGAGGATGCGGCGCTCCCGGGCCTCCTTCTCCGCCGCCAGGCGCTCCCCGTTCCGGCGGGCGGCCTCCGCGGAGCGCCTCGATTCCTCCTCGAGGCTCCGGAGGGCCTCCTCGACCTCGCGGAGGCGGGCCAGGATCTCCGCCCGCTCCCC
>JAOZQC010000081.1 GCA_029932425.1 Planctomycetota bacterium
TGCTGCTTGGAGTGCGCGGGCGCAGCGATCTTGGACCTCGGTCCGGAGGAGATCCTCGCCCGGTCCCCTCTCTTCCCCCGGATCGGGCGCGGCCCCCTGGGGATCCTGGCCGCGGGGGTGCCCCTGGCCCTGGTGCTCGACGCGGTGGAGGAGCAGGGGCTCTCCGACCGGGTGACGGTGCAGGCGCTCGGGGCCAGCCATCCCGTGCCCCGCCCGGTGCTCCGGGCGTTCCTCGCCTCCGTGGACCGGGTGCTCGTGGTGGAGGAGCTCTCCCCCTTCCTGGAGGACCTGCTCCGGGCGTTCGCCTTCACGGAGAAGCCGGGCCTCGGGATCGAGGGGATGCGGACCGGTTTCCTGCCCGGCCACGGCGCCCTCACCCCGGACCTCGTGGCCGGCGCCCTGGCCCGGTATGCGGGAGAGGCGCCCGCCCCGCCGGAGCCCCGGGAGCCCGCCGCGGCGCCCGGTCTCCCCGTCCGGCCCCCCACGCTCTGTCCCGGCTGCGCCCACCGGAGCACCTACCTCGCGGTCCGGGCGGTGTTCGGGGACGATCCCGTCTACCTGAACGACATCGGTTGCTACACCCTGGGCTACGGCCCCCCCCTGGAGACGGTGGACGCCCTCCTCTCCATGGGCTCCTCCATCGCCATGGCCTCCGCGGCCGGCCGCGTGCTGGGGAGGAAGACCCTGGCCTTCGTGGGGGACTCCACCTTCTTCCACTCCGGGATCCCCCCCCTCCTCAACGCGGTGGAGGGAGAGGACGACGTGCTGGTGGTGATCCTCGACAACCGGGTCACCGCCATGACCGGGCACCAGCCGAGCGCCGCCACCCCGGGCACCGCGGGGGAGCGCCGCGGCCTCTCCCCGGAGGGGCTGGCCCGGGCGCTCGGGGTGGAGCGGGTCACGGTGGTGGACCCCGGGGACCTGGGCGCGGCGGCCCGGGCGTTCCTCTCGGCGAAGCGGCGGCGGGGTCCGGAGGTGATCGTGGCCCGCCGGGACTGCGCGGTGGTCCGCTTCCGGGAGGAGGGGGCCGGGGCCGCGCGCCGCCGGTTCGCGGTGGACCCCGACCGCTGCCGCCACTGCCGCCACGATTCGGAGAGCCTCTTCTGCGGCCAGGGGCCGGTGCGGGAGCACGAGCGGGCCCTGGTGCTCCGGCGGATGCTCGACCAGGATCCGGGGGGCGAGCCGGTGCCCGCGGCCGTGGGGCCGGAGGCGCCCTGCTCCGTGGCCTGCCCTGCGGGGATCTGCGTCCCGGGGTACGTGGGCCGCATCGCGGGGGGGAAGTACGCGGAGGCCCTGGCCTTGATCCGCCGCCGCAATCCCCTGGCCGCCGCCTCCTCCCGGGTCTGCCACCGTCCCTGCGAGGATGCCTGCACGCGCCGGGAGATCGACGGGCCCCTCGCCGTCAACGACCTGAAGCGCTTCGTGGTGGACCACGAGCGCGCCCGCGACCCGGAGGGGGGACGGCTGCCCCCGGGCCCCCCCACGGGCCGGCGGGTGGCGGTGATCGGGGCCGGGCCCTCCGGCCTGGCCTGCGCCCTGGAGCTCCGGCTCCGGGGGCACGAGGTGAGCATCTACGACGAGAACGAGAGACCGGGCGGCCTCCTGGTGCAGGCCATTCCCGCCCATCGGCTCTCCCGGGACGTGGTGGAGTGGGAGGCGGGCTGGATCCTGGGGCACGGCATCGCCTTCGTGGGCGGGGTCCGGGTGGGGGAGGGGGTCACGGTCTCCGGTCTCCGGGAGAGCGGCTACGACGCGGTGTACCTGGGGGTGGGGGCCATGACGGGGCTTCCCCTGGGCGTGCCCGGGGACGACCTCCCCGGCCTCGTCACCGCCCTCGACCTCCTCCGGCGCCACCACCGGGGGGAGGAGATCGCCGCCGAGGGGAAGCGCTTCCTGGTGGTGGGAGGCGGCGACGCCGCGGTGGACGCGGCCCGGACGCTGGTCCGGCGGGGGGCGGCGTCGGTGGAGATCGTCTACCGGCGCACCCGCCGGGAGATGCCCGCCCACCCGGAGGAGGTGAAGGCCGCGGAGGAGGAGGGGGTGCGGATCTCCGCGGGCCGGGCACCGGTCCGGGTCCTGGGTACGGACCGGGCGGCGGGGCTCCGGGTGATCCGGACGGAGCCGGGCGCCCCCGGCCCGGACGGCCGGCGGAGCCCGGTCCCGGTGCCGGGGACGGAGGAGGACCTCGCCGCGGACGGGATCGTGGCCGCGGTGGGACAGCGCCCGGACCTTTCCTTCCTGGATCTCCCCCTGGACCTGGCGGAGGACGGGGCGATCCGGGCGGACCCGGAGACGGGGGCCACCTCGGAGCCGGGGATCTTCGCGGGGGGGGACGTGACCCCGGGGCCGAAGACGGTGATCCACGCCGTGGCCGAGGGGCGGCGGGCGGCGTACGGCATCGACCGGTATCTGGCGGGGGAGGGGCGGGAGGTGGCGCCCCTCGACGCCCCTTTCCTCGACGAGGCCTCCCGGTACCGGCCCCGGAACGCCCGGCCCGAGCCGTCGCACCGGGCGGGTCTCCGGGAAGCGGCGGCGCGGCGCAAAGACCACGAGGACGTGGTGGTTCCCCTCACCGAGGAGGAGGCCCGGGAGGAGGCGGCGCGGTGCCTGCTGTGCGGGATGTGCCGCTCCTGCTCCGCCTGCACCGACCTCTTCGGCTGTCCCGCCTTCCGCGAGGTGGAGGGCCGGATGACCATCGACGAGGCCCTCTGCAACGGCTGCGGGGTCTGCGTGGCCTTCTGCCCGAACGGCGCCATCCACGAGGTGATCGAGTAGGCCCCCTTCTAAGAATCCTTGAAAATTAGAAGGACCTCCTCTATTCTTCCTTCATGTATCACCCGCGGCTCGTGGAGTCCCTCGTACCCGAATGGCTCGCGGACAGCCCGGTGGTGGTCCTCACCGGGGCCCGGCAGACGGGAAAGAGCACGCTGCTCCGGCATCTCCTCCCGCCGGACCGGATCCTCGATCTGGACGACCTGGGCGTCTTGCGCGCCTTCCGGGACCGCCCGGATCTCGCCCTCGCGGACGCGCTGGCGGGGATCCCCTCCGGGGTGGTCGCCCTGGACGAGGTGCAGCGCGTCCCGGATCTGCTCATCGCCGTGAAGCGGGAGGCGGACCGGGGGTCGAAGCATCGCTTTCTTCTCACCGGTTCGGCGGACCTCCGGCGGCTGGGCCGGGTTTCCGAAACCCTGGCCGGGCGCGCGCAGTACGTGGAGCTCATGCCCTTCGCGTTCTCCGAGTGGGAACGGCGGACCCCGGGGTTCCTGCCGGAGCTTTTCGCCCGGGGGCCGGAGTCGCTCGACGCGACGCGCGCGCTTCCCGCCCGGGAATGGTCGGAGGTGGATGCCCTGCGGCGCCGGCTGCTCGCCCACGGATCCATGCCGCCCCTCCTCACCCGCCGGGATGCTTCCGCGCGGGAAAGGTGGCTCGCCGGCTACCATCGGACCTATCTCGACCGGGACATCCGCGACGTCACCACCTCCGTGGAACCGCTCCTCTTCTCCCGCGCGCTCGAGCTCGCCGCCCACCGCGCGGGAGGCATCGTCTCCTGGAGCGCGCTGGCCCGCGACCTCGGCTGCTCCTATCACACCGCGAAGCGGTACGTGGAGGTGATGCGGCTCGGGTTCCAGGTCTTCCTCCTGCCGCCCTGGGCCGGCTCGCCCCGGAAGCGTCTCGTGAAGTCGCCCCGGCTCTACTGGTCCGATGTCGGCATCCGGAACCGCGTGGCGGGCACCGCGGAGCCGGCGGGGGCGGTCTACGAGAACTGGATCGTGGCCGAGGTCCGAAAGCTGGTCCGGGCGCTCGAGTTCCCGGTGCGCCTCTTCTTCCTGCGCACCCACGGAGGCCTGGAGGTGGACCTCCTCCTGGAATCCCGGGAAGGGGTCATCGCCATCGAGGTGAAGTCGCGGAGCAGGGTGGGGTCCGCGGACGCCGGCGCGCTCCGCCGCCTCGGCCGGGATCTCGGCGATCGCTTCCTCGCGGGCCTGGTGGTGCACCCCGGCCGCCGCGTCCTGACCCTCGGCCCCCGGATCTACGCCGTCCCGGACGTGATCCTCCTCCGGTGAGCCGGCGGGGCGGGGGCGAGGGAGTGCGGGATGGTCGAGCGGCTCTGGATCCTCATCGCGGGCGTGGGGGGCAGGGCGTGCTCTCCGCGGGGCGGCCGGCGGGGGAGGATCCGCCTTCCCCGGCCAAGAAAGGGACACCGCGGGCGCGCCCGTCGCGGCTCGGATGCGGGCGTGCCCGCGCTGTACTACTGACCTTCGGAATCTTCGCGCGGCTCGCAGGTTTGGACGAGGGCGGGCGCCCACTCGGAGCCGTCACCTGCGGAGAATGAACCGCCTCTGCTCGGATGACCCAACGAACCGCCCGTCGAACTCCCCCCCCAGCGCTTCAAAGCCTTGACCCATCTCTCATCAGGGCGGGCTTCACCGTCCATCCCCAAATCGAAGGCAGCGAGATCTCGAAGAGACCGTCCAATTCGAGAAACCCGGTCACGATTGCAGACTCGTCCCACCACCACGAGTCTCTCTCGATCATCGGCGGTTCCCTCGTCCGACCGATGCCAGGCACAAGCAGCAGCGCATCCCCAGGATCTCGCTGGTCACCTCACGTCGAATGTAGTCCTCCGCGAAGCTCCGGTTCAGGGAGTCGGCGTCCAGCTCCCCCTTCCGGAGGGGTTGCCGGGAGGCAGGGCGATGGGTAGGCTTCGGGGACCGTCCGGCGGGGGTCACGGGGCGTGGCCGCGGCGGGGACGGCGGCGGCGTGCGGGAGTGCGGGATGGCCGAGCGGCTCCGGATCCTCATCGCGGGCGTGGGGGGGCAAGGCGTCCTCTCCGCGGGGCGGTGGGTGGCGGACGCCGCCTTCGCCGCCGGGTTCGAGACGGTGGCGGGCCAGGTGCACGGGTTGGCCCAGCGGGGGGGCTCGGTGCGGGCGTCGGTGGTCATCGGCCCCGCCCGGTCCTGGGAGATCCCCGCGGGGGGGGCGGACGTGCTCCTCGGGCTGGAGCCCCTGGAGGCGGTGCGCGCCCTGCCCTACGTCTCCGCGTGCACGCGGGCGTTCACCAGCGTGCACCCCATCCCTCCCGCCTCGCTCCAGAGCCGGGGCCTGCCCTACCCGGATCTCGACGCCCTCCTGGAACCGCTCCGGGCGGCGGCGGGATCGCTCCTCACGCTGGATGCCTTCGCCCTGGCCGGGGAGGCGGGCTCCCTCCGGTCGGTGAACGTGGTGATGCTCGGCGTCCTCGCGGGCTCGGGTCTGCTCCCGTTCCCGGGGGAGGCGCTGCTCGATACGATGATCGGGGCCGGGGTGCCGGCCCTGGCCGAGGTCAATCGGAAGGCGTTCGGGCTGGGCCGGGAGGCCCTCCGGAGCGCGGACCGGAGAGGGGAGCGGATGCGATGAAGGTGGGCATCGACGTGGGCGGCACGTTCACGGACTTCCTGGCCACGGACGACGACGGGAAGGTCCTGGTGGCCAAGGTCCTCTCCACCCCGGAGGACCCCTCCCTGGGCCTCCTCTCCGGCCTGGCCGTGCTCGCGGGCGAGCTGGGGATGACCCTGGCCTCCTTCGTCCGCCGGATCGACACCATCGTGCACGGCACCACGGTGACCACCAACGTGGTCCTCACCGGCACCGGGGCGAAGACGGGGCTCGTCACCACGGAGGGGGTCCGGGACGCCCTGGAGATGCGGCGCGGGATCCGGGAGCGCCAGTACGACAACCGCTACACGAACGTCCCTCCCCTGGTCCCCCGCTACCTCCGGCGCCCGGTCCGCGGCCGGCTGGATTACGCGGGCCGGGAGCTCGAGCCGCTCGGGCTCGAGGACGTGCGGGCCGCGATCGACCTCTTCCGGGAGGAGGGGGTGCGGGCGGTGGCGGTCTGCTTCATGAACTCCTTCGCGAACCCGGACCACGAGCGCCGGGCCGCGGAGCTGCTCCGGCGGGAGCTTCCGGACGCCTACCTCTCCGTGTCCACGGAGGTCCTCCCCTCCATCCGCTTCTACCCCCGGGTCTCCACCACCGTCCTCAACGCCTACGTGGGGCCGGTGCTCCGGGACTACCTGGTGTCGCTCCTCGAGCGCCTCGCGGAGGTGGGGTTCTCCGGCGTGCTCCTGGTCATGCAGTCGAACGGGGGGGTGGTCTCCCCGGAGAC
The DNA here is from genome assembly GCA_029932425.1 of Planctomycetota bacterium. Lineage (GTDB taxonomy): Bacteria > Planctomycetota > JAJSAM01 > JAJSAM01 > JAJSAM01 > JAOZQC01. The sequence continues at coordinate 6,149 of JAOZQC010000081.1, forward strand.
GGCACGGGACCGGGCGGCGGTGACCCTCCTCTCGGGCCCGGCGGCGGGGCCCACGGCGGGCCTGACCTTCGCCGAGACCCACGGCTACCGGGACTGCGTGACGGTGGACATGGGAGGGACCTCCTTCGACGCGGCCATCGTCCGGGACGGGCGCCCCCTCACCATCACCGAGGGGGAGGTGAACCGCTACTCCCTGGCCTTGCCCATGCTGGACATCGTGACCATCGGGGCGGGAGGGGGCAGCATCGGCTGGCTGGACGAGGGAGGGCTCCTGCGCGTGGGCCCGCAGAGCGCGGGAGCGGATCCCGGCCCCGCCTGCTACGGGAAGGGGGGCGGGGAGCCCACCGTCACCGACGCCGACCTGGTGCTCGGCCGCCTGGATCCCGCCTTCTTCGCGGGGGGGCGGATGCCCCTCGACCCGGAAGCGGCGGAACGGGCGGTGCGGGAGCGGATCGCCGAGCCCCTGGGGCTCTCCCCCGCGGAGGCGGCGGCGGGGATCGCCCGCGTGGTGGACTCCAGCATGGCGGCGGGGGTGCGGGAGATCACGATCCGGCGGGGGCAGGACCCGCGGGAGTTCCCCATGGTGGTGGCGGGGGGCGCGGGGCCGAACCACGCCTGCGCCATCGCCGCCGAGCTCGAGCTGCCGCTCTTCCTCGTCCCCCGGGAGTCCTCCATCTTCTGCGCCGCGGGCATGCTCATGACCGATCTCAAGCACGACGTGGTGAAGAGCCTGGTGGCCCGCCTCGCGGACCTCGCCCCGGAGGCGATCGCCGCGGAGGCCGAGGCCCTGGCCGAGCGCGGCCGGGAGATCCTCCGGGCGGAGAGGGTCCCGGAGGAGAGGATCCGGATCGACGCCTACGCGGAGATGCGCTACGTCCGCCAGTACCACGAGGTGAGCCTGCCGCTCGCGCCCCTCGAGACCCTGGCGGACCGCTTCCACGAGGAGCACGCCCGTCTCTTCGGCTACGCGCTGAAGGAGGAGGAGACGGGCCTCGAGCTCATCAACCTCCGGGTCCGGGCGGTGGGGGTCACGGAGAAGCCCGCGCGGCGGGAGGAGGAACGCGTGAAGCCGGATGCGGGCGGCGCCCGCAAGGGGCGGCGCCCGGTCTTCTTGCCGGAGGAAGGGGGGTTCGCGGAGATCCCCGTGTACGACGGCCACGCCCTCCGCCACGGCCACGCCCTCGGGGGGCCCGCCATCGTGGAGCAGAGAAACACCACCCTCTTCCTCTCCGCGGCCTTCGATCTCGTGACGGACCCCCTCGGCACCTTCGTGGTCTACCGCCGGGAGCTCGCGGAGAAGCTCCCCGAGACGGTGAAGGAGCTCCTGCCATGATCGACCCCATCCTCGCCAGCGTCTTCGCCCGGGCCTTCAAGTCCATCACGGACGAGATGTCCATCTCGCTCCAGCGGACCACCCGGTCCCCCATTCTCTGCGAGGCCAAGGACTTCGTCACCGGCCTCTACGACGCCGAGGGGAGGATGCTGGAGCAGACGGAGAACCTGCCCATCCTCTCCTTCTCCCTGGCCCCGGTGTGCAAGTACATCCGCGACTACTTCGGGGACGACCTCCACGACGGGGACGTGATCTTCCACAACGACGTCTTCTCCCTGGGCAACCAGTTGAACGACATGGCGGTGTTCAAGCCGATCTTCACCGAGGGGGAGCTCGTGGGCTGGTCGGCGGCCAAGGGGCACCAGGCGGACATCGGGGGCGCGGTGCAGGGCGGCTACAACCCGGACGCCACGGAGTGCTGGCAGGAGGGCATCCGGATCCCGCCCGTGAAGGTGGTGGAGGCGGGGAAGGTCCGCAAGGACGTCTGGGACCTCATCTTCGCGAACATCCGGCTCGACATCGTCCGCGAGGACATGAAGGCGGAGATGGGGGCCTGCGTGGTGGGGGACCGGCGGCTCACCGCCCTCATCGGAAAGTACGGCCGGGAGACCTTCGAGGCCGTGCGGGACCATCTCTTCGCCTCCACCCGGAAGATGATGGAGGCGGAGATCCGCACGATCCCGGAGGGCGTCTACGAGGGGGCCTCCACCGTCTACTACGACGGGAAGAACCCCGGCTCCACGTACCGGATCCGGGTGAGGATCACGGTGAAGGACGGGCGGATCGTCTTCGACTACTCCGAGACCGATCCCCAGACCCCGGGCTTCGTGAACGGGACCTACACCTCCTCCGCCTCCGCCACCATCCTCACCTTCCTCCAGATGGTGAACCCTGACATCCCCCACAACGAGGGGATGGTGGAGCCCATCGAGATCGTGATCCCGGAGGGGACGATCCTGAACGCCGCCTACCCCGCGGCCACCACCTTCGGGAACCACCTCTGCCCTCCCAACGCGGACGCGATCATCCGGGCGCTGGCCCCCGTGATCCCCGACCGGGTGACGGCGGGCTGGAACCAGCTTCTCTGCGCCCTCACCACCGGCGTGGATCCGCGCAACGGCGAGAAGTACGTGGACATCGGCTTCATGGGGCTGAAGGGGGGCTCGGGGGCGATGAAGGGGACGGACGGCTACGACCACATCGGCATGATCGACGCCTCGGGGGGTGTGCTGGACCAGGACTACGAGATGTTCGAGCAGCAGACCCCCCACCGGCTCGTCAAGCACGAGTACCTCACCGACTCCGCGGGGCCGGGCGAGTGGCGGGGGGGCCTGGGCGTGGAGACCCGCTTCGTGATCGGCAGCGACGACACCACCGTGGTGACCTTCGGGGACGGCGACGTGGAACCCGCCTTCGGCCTCTTCGGGGGCGGCCCCGGCAGCCTGAACTTGATCGAGCTCCACTTCCCGGACGGGGAGATCCGGCGCCTCACCTCGAAGGACCTGGTGCGGGGGGTGCCCCGCGGCACCCTCTACATGCAGCAGGCGGGCGGGGGAGGGGGGTACGGAGATCCGAAGCGCCGCCCGCGGGAGAAGGTGGCGGAGGAGGTGCGAAACGGGGTGATCTCTCCCGAGGCGGCCCGGGAGCACTACGGCTACGAGGGAGGGGACTGATGGACTTCTCGCTCACCGAGGAGCAGGTGGCGGTCCGGGACGCCTTCCGGAGGCTCGTGGACGAGAAGATCGTCCCGAAGGCGGCGGAGATCGACGCCGCGGAGGCGTTCCCCCGGGAGGCCTTCCGGCAGGTGGGGGAGATGGGCTTCTTCGGGATGCGCTACCCCGAGGAGGCGGGCGGCACGGGCCACGACGTCCTCACCTACTGCCTGGTGGTGGAGGAGCTGGCCCGGGGCTCCCTCTCCGTGGCCGCGGCCTGCACCATGCAGTCCCTCATGGGCACCTGGTTCCTCTACCGCTCGGGGGACGAGGAGATCCTCCGCGACTGGTTCACCCCCGCGCTCTCCGGGGACGTGGTGGGGACGATCTGCTTCTCGGAGCCCGGCGCGGGGAGCGATCTCTCCGCCATCGCCACCCGGGCGGCGCGGGACGGGGACG
>JAOZQC010000082.1 GCA_029932425.1 Planctomycetota bacterium
CCGCCTCGAGGAGGAGGTCCACCGGGCGCGAGGCCGCGTCCCGCACCCGGAGCGTGAGGGCCACCGCGCCGGGGGACACCGGCTCCACCCGGAGGAACCGGGCGCAGGGCCGGGGGCCTCCGCTCCCCGGGGCGAGGGAGAAGAGGCAGAGAAGCGCGGCGGCGGAGAAGGCGGATCCACGGGCCATGGACTCCAGTATCGGTGCTGCCGCCGGCGGCGCAAGTCCCGCGGGAACGGCGGGAGGGCGCCCGGTCCGGCCCCGATTCGGAGTGTTCCCCGCCGCCGGAAAGATCCGGCAAATGCTTCTCGCCGTCCCCTTTCCCGTCCGGCGGAACCGGCGACCGGGGATAATAGGGATTCGCATCCGGGTTGCCCGCGCCCGCGCCCGCGGCAGGGGGAAGCCGCCCCGCGGCGCCGCCCGGTCATTCCGAGAAGGAGATCGACATGGAACGTGCCATGGTCGCGATGGACGGGAACGAGGCCGCCGCCTACGTCGCCCACCGTACGAACGAGGTGATCGCGATCTACCCGATCACGCCCTCCTCCCCGATGGGGGAGCACGCGGACGCGTGGTCCGCGCAGGGCGTGACGAATATCTGGGGGACGGTGCCCCTGGTCACCGAGATGCAGAGCGAGGGCGGGGCCTCCGGGGCGGTGCACGGCGCCCTGCAGGCGGGGGCCCTCACCACCACCTTCACCGCCTCCCAGGGCCTGCTCCTCATGATCCCCAACATGTTCAAGATCGCGGGAGAGCTCACCCCCGCCGTGTTCCACGTCTCCGCGCGGACGGTGGCCACCCACGCCCTCTCGATCTTCGGGGACCACTCCGACGTGATGGCCGTGCGCTCCACGGGCTGGGGCCTCCTGGCCTCGGGCTCGATCCAGGAGATCATGGACTTCGCGCTCATCGCGCAGGCCACGACCCTCCGGGCGCGCGTTCCCTTCGTCCACTTCTTCGACGGCTTCCGCTCGAGCCACGAGATCAACATGGTGGAGCGCCTCTCCGAGGACGTGATGCGGGCGATGATCGACGACGACCTCGTACGCGCCCACCGAGGGCGGGCCCTCTCCCCGGACCGGCCCTTCATCCGCGGCACCGCCCAGAACCCCGACGTCTTCTTCCAGGCCCGGGAGACGGTGAACCCCTACTACGCCGCCTGCCCCGGCATCGTTCAGGAGACCATGGACCGGTTCGCCGAGATCACGGGACGCCGGTACCGCCTCTTCGACTACGTGGGGGCGCCCGACGCCGAGCGGGTGGTGGTGCTCATGGGCTCCGGGGCGGAGGCCGCCCACGAGGCGGTGGAGGCGCTGGCGGCCCGCGGCGAGAAGGTGGGGCTCGTGAAGGTCCGTCTCTACCGGCCCTTCTCCCCCGAGCATCTCTTCCAGGCCCTTCCGGAGACGGTGAAGGTCATCGCCGCCCTCGACCGTACCAAGGAGCCGGGGGCGGAAGGTGAGCCCCTCTACAAGGACGTGGTCACCGCCTTCGCGGAAGCCGCCGCGGAGGGCCGTTCTCCCTTCGCGGAGACCCCGCTCGTGATCGGGGGGCGGTACGGCCTCTCCTCCAAGGAGTTCACGCCGGCCATGGTGAAGGGAGTCCTGGACGAGATGGAGAAAGAGCACCCGAAGAACCACTTCACGGTGGGGATCCGGGACGACGTCTCCCACACCTCCATCGAGTACGACCCCGACTTCAGCACCGAGCCGGACGACGTGGTCCGGGCGATGTTCTTCGGGCTCGGCTCCGACGGGACGGTGAGCGCGAACAAGAACTCCATCAAGATCATCGCCGAGGACACGGACAACTACGGGCAGGGCTACTTCGTCTACGACTCGAAGAAGGCGGGCGCCATCACCATCAGCCACCTGCGGTTCGGCCCCCGGCCCATCCGCTCCTCCTACCTGATCCGGCATGCGAACTTCGTGGCCTGCCACCAGGCGGTGTTCATGGAGAAGTACGACATGCTGCGCTACGCGGTGCCGGGCGCCGTGTTCCTCCTGAACAGCCCCCACGGTCCGGACGAGGTCTGGGACACCCTTCCCCGTCCCGCCCAGCAGGCCATCGTGGAAAAGGGGCTCCGGTTCTACGTGATCGACGCGTACCGGGTGGCCCGGGAGGCCGGCCTCGGGGTGCGCATCAACACGATCATGCAGACGGCCTTCTTCGCGGTGAGCGGCGTGCTGCCCCAGGAGGAGGCCATCGCCGCCATCAAGAAGGCCATCGAGAAGACCTGGATGAAGAAAGGGCCGGACGTGGTCGAGAAGAACTTCCAGGCGGTGGACATGACCCTCGAGAACCTGCACGAGGTGGAGGTTCCCGGGGAGGTGACGAGCACCCGGGAGCTGCCGCCCACCGTGCCTTCCGAGGCCCCGGAGTTCGTGAAGCGGTTCACGGCGGAGATCATCGCCCAGCGCGGGGACGAGCTACCCGTGAGCGCCTTCCCCCCCGACGGAACCTTCCCCAGCGCCACCACGCAGTGGGAGAAGCGCAACATCGCCCTCGAGATCCCGGTCTGGGACGAGGAGGTGTGCATCCAGTGCGGGCGGTGCTCCCTGGTGTGTCCCCACGCCGCGATCCGGATGAAGATCTACGAGCCCGAGCTCCTCGAGGGGGCGCCCGCCTCCTTCAAGAGCGCCGACTACCGGGGGAAGGACTTCAAGGGGCAGAAGCTCACGATCCAGACCGCTCCCGAGGACTGCACCGGCTGCGGCATGTGCGTCGAGATCTGCCCCGCCAAGAACCGGGCGAAGCCCGGGCTCAAGGCGATCCACATGGCGCCTCAGCCCCCGATCCGGGAGCGCGAGAAGGAGAACTACGCGTTCTTCCTCTCCCTCCCCGACTTCGACCGGACCCGGATCGAGCCTTCCACGGTGAAGACCTCGCAGATGCTCCGGCCGCTCTTCGAGTATTCCGGGGCCTGCGCGGGCTGCGGGGAAACACCCTACGTGAAGCTCCTTTCCCAGCTCTTCGGAGACCGGGCGCTCGTGGCGAACGCCACCGGGTGCTCCTCGATCTACGGGGGCAACCTCCCCACCACTCCCTGGGCGGTGGACGCGGAGGGCCGGGGACCGGCCTGGTCGAACTCGCTGTTCGAGGACAACGCGGAGTTCGGGTTCGGGTTCCGGCTCACCATCGACAAGCAGACGGAGCAAGCCCGGGAGCTCGTGCGGCGGCTCGGGCCGGTGATCGGGGACGCCCTGGCCGACGGCCTCCTCTCCGCCGACCAGTCGGACGAGACGGGGATCCGGGAGCAGCGCCGGCGCGTGGCCGCCCTGAAGGAGAAGCTGGCGGGGCTCGATTCCGATGAGGCCCGGCATCTCCTGTCCCTCGCGGACTTCCTCGTCCGGAAGAGCGTGTGGATCCTGGGCGGGGACGGTTGGGCCTACGACATCGGCTACGGGGGCCTCGACCACGTGCTCGCCATGGGCCGGGACGTGAACGTCCTCGTGCTCGACACCGAGGTCTACTCGAACACCGGCGGGCAGATGTCGAAGGCCACCCCGCTGGGTGCGGTGGCGAAGTTCGCAGCGGGAGGGAAGCCCACCCCCAAGAAGGACATGGCCATGCTCGCCATGTCCTACGGCAACATCTACGTGGCCCGGGTGGCCATGGGCGCGAAGGACTCCCAGACGGTGAAGGCGTTCCTGGAGGCGGAGTCCTACCCGGGTCCCTCCCTCATCATCGCCATGAGCCACTGCATCGCTCACGGCATCGACATGAGGACCGGCCTGGAGCACCAGAAGCGCGCCGTGGAGTGCGGCCTGTGGCCGCTCCTCCGCTACGACCCGCGCCGGGCGGCGGCGGGGGAGAACCCGCTCCGGCTCGACAGCCGGCCGCCGAAGATCCCGGTGGAGGAGTACGCCTACCGGCAGACGCGCTTCCGGATGCTCAAGCAGTCGAACCCGGAGGAGGCCGAGCGCCTGATGCGGCTCGCCCAGGCCGACGTGGACGCGCGGTACAAGCTCTACCAGACCCTCGCCGAGCAGCCCGGCCGGGAGAAAAGGAGAACGTGACGGATCTCAGCACCTCGTACCTCGGGCTCACCCTTCCGCACCCCGTGGTGCCCTCCGCGGCCCGGCCTCTCTCGAGGGACGTCGACGCGGTCCTGCGGCTCGAGGACGGAGGCGCCGCCGCCGTGGTGCTCCACTCCCTCTTCGAGGAGCAGGTCGTGGAGGAGGAGGCGGCCATCGATCACTACCTGGAGCGCGGGACGGAGAGCTGCGCGGAGTCGCTCGGCTGGTTCCCGAAGCGCGGGGAGTACGCCCACCGACCCGAGGAGTACCTCGAGCTCGTACGCCGGGCCAAGGAGCGGCTCTCCGTCCCCGCGGTGGGGAGCCTGAACGGCGTCACCGCCGGAGGCTGGACGGAGTACGCCGCGCGGATCGAGGAGGCGGGGGCGGACGTGGTGAACCTCTGCTCGGTGATCCTCGAGGAGGGACCGGAGAAGCTCGGGGAGATCCGGGACGGCCTTGGCCGCCTGGCTCGCGGAGCACGAGTACGAGTCCCTCGACCAGGCCCGCGGGAGCATGAGCCAGGCCTCCTGCCCCGAGCCCGCCGCCTACGAACGGGCGAACTACGTGAAGCTCCTGCACACCCTCTGAAACATCGCTGACAGGCACAGATGTTTCAGAGGAGGGTCTCGCGGTAATCGAAGCCGAAGGCTCGACGGGAGACGATGATGATGGGGGGGGCCTGGACGCGCTTGAAGACGCTGGCCCGGATGGCGTGGAGCGTCTCGCGGGCCTGGCGCTCGAACTCCTCCGGGGTGAACTTGTCGTAGACGGTGCGACCCTCCGGATCGGCCGTCCAGAGGTCCGGATCGAGGGAGCGGGAGGCGAACGCCCGGCCCAGCTCCTCCGGGCTTCTCAGGTTCTCCACCAGCTCCACCCCCAGCGGGCTCTCGATCCAGTAGTCGAAGGGATCGCCCCCGCCGGAGTCCACCGACTGGGCCGCCGAGAGCTCGGCGCTCGCCCGGATCCCGAACACCCGTTCCGGGATGATCTCCCGGTCGCGGTTGATCCACCGTCCCAGGCGATAGACGTCGAGCTTGTTCACGTCGCCGAGGGGCATGAGGGCGCCGATGATGTCCCCGTAGAGGGTGGCGTACCCGCGCTGGAACTCCGTCTTGTTCCCGTTCCCCACCACCATCAAGCCGAGCTCCTGGGAGTACTGCATGAGGATGTTGCCGCGCTCCCTCGCCTGCATGTTCTCCAGGGTGAGGATCCGGGGCCTCGTGCCGTTGATCCGCTCGTAGTCCGCCACCTTCCGGTCGATCACCTCCTGGATGGGATGGACCAGGTACCGGACCCCCAGGTTCGCCGCGAGCTCGGCGGCGAGGGACCTCGTGGTCTCCGAGTTGTAGCGCGAGGGCATGTTCACCGCGAGCACCCGGTCCGGGCCCAGGGCCTCGACGAGCAGGCAGGCATCCACCGCGGAGTCGATGCCCCCCGAGAGCCCCAGGACGGCCCCCGAGAACACCCCCGTCTTCTCGTAGAAGCCCCGGACCCCCATGAGGAGGGCGTCGTGGAGCTCCCGGATCCGGTCGATCTCCGGATCCGCCGGCTCTCCCGCCTCCCCCGGCGCCACCTCCCCCAGCTCCTCCCGGAAACGCCCGAGCCGGCGGACGATCCTCCCCTCGCCGTCCAGGGCGAAGCTCGCCCCGTCGAAGAGGATCAGGTTCTTCCCGTTGTCCTGCACCCCCACCGCGTTGCAGTAGACGAGGGGGAGGCCGGTCTCGAGGACCCGGCGCCGGGCCGTGGCGAGCCGGCGCCTCCACTTCCCCACGAAAAAGGGGGAGGAGTTGACGGCGACGAGGAGGTCGGCCCCCTTTCCGGCGAGGATCTCCGCCGGGCGCACCGCTTCCCCGTCGTCCCACATGTCCTGGCACACGAGCACGCCGAGACGGATCTCCCGGCCCCCGATCGTCACGGCGTGGGGCTCCACCTCCTCCCCGGGGAGGTAGTGGCGGGAGTCGTCGAGGACCCCGTCGTCGATCCGGATCCTCTTGGCGCCCGTGGCGAGCACCCGTCCCTCTCCCAGCACCGAGTAGGAGTCGTACCGGCCGAAGAACCCGTCCCGCATCGTCCGGGAGGGATCGTAGCCGATGTGCCCCACCACGGCCGTCACCCCGCGGCACTCTCCGGCCAGCCGCTCCAGGGCGGCCTGGGAGCGCTCCACGAAGCTCCGCTCCTTGTGGCGGTCGCCGAGACAGTACGCGGTGAGGGCCATCTCGGGGAAGACGACGAGGTCGAGGCCCCTCTCGCGGGCCTCCCGGATCCGGGCCCCGATCCGCTCCGCGTTGCCGTCCACGTCTCCGGTGCGGGAGTCGAACTGGGCGAGGCCGATCCGGATCCCGTCGAGCACGCTCATGGGGAAAGCATACGCGGCCCGCTCAGGAGAACTCCAGCACGAGGAGGGAGAAGTCGTCCTCGAACTCGTCGCCGGCCATCCGGGCCCGGATCTCCCCCTCGATCCGCTCGGGTTCCGGGAGGTCCCCGCGGGGGCCCGCCGCCACCAGCTCGCGGAACTCGTCCAGGAGGAGCTCCCGTCCCCGCTCCGTGCGGATCTCGAACGCCCCGTCGCTGGCGAGGTAGAGGCGGCTCCCGGGGGGGATCCTCACCGTCTCCGTCCGGTAGCTCGCCCCCGGCAGCATCCCCGCGGGAAAGCCGCGCCCGGCGAGCTCGCGGACGCCGCCGCCCTCCCGGGGAACGAGGAGGCCGGGGGGATGCCCGGCGGAGGCGTAGGCGAGCCGGCGATCGCCGGTGGAGTACACGCCGTAGAAGATCGTGAAGTACATCTCGGCGTGGTTCTCCATGGGAAACGCCTCGTTCAACGCCCCGAGCACGGCGCCCGGGTCCCGGAAGGAGACCCCGCGGAGAGACTGCCGGGAGAGGGCGTTGAGCACCGCCACCGAGTGCAGCGCGGCCCCCACGCCGTGCCCGCAGACGTCGAGGAGGTAGACCGCGAAGAGATCGTCCCCGAGCCGGTGATACCCGAACGCGTCGCCGCCCAGATGGGCCGAGGGGACGAACCGCCAGCTCGTGCGCACCGGCCCCTCGGAGATGGGCTCGGGGATGAGGAAGCGGACATACGCCGCCGCCCGGCGCAGCTCGCGCTCGAGCTGCTCCTCGCGGGCCACCTCCTCGCGACCGAGGATCTCGTGCCGGAGCACCGTGCCCCCCACCTGGAGAACGGATCCCGGGGGCAGGCGGCCCGTCCCCGCCACCCGTTGCCCGTCGATGTAGGTCCCGTTGGTGGAGCGGAGGTCCTCCACGAGGATGTTCACCGCCTCCCGCCGGACGCGGCAGTGGAGCCCGGAGATCCCGGGATCCCGGAGGTCCACGTCGGCGTCCCGGCTGCGGCCGATGATCCGGGGGGTGAAGCCCACCTCGACGTGGTAGCCCTTCCGAGGCCCCACCGCCACCACGAGGTAATGGGCTTCGTCGGCGAAGACCTGCTCGTACACGTCGCCGACGATGGAGGTTCGGTCGTGGTCCATGGCTTCCACCCGGGAAGGAAGAGGGTATCAACCGGGAATGAGGAGGGAGAGAATCCCCCGGTCGGGGGCGGCGCCCGGCCCCGGCCTCGGGGAATCCGATCCGCCTTTCCGGGACCGGCCCTTACCCTACGCCCTTTCCCGACGTCGGAGTCCTCGAGCCCATGAAGGTCACGGAACACCTCGATCGGGCGAAGGGTCCGCTGGTGAGCTACGAGATCATCCCCCCGCTGAGGGGCGGGACGCTCGCCTCCCTGCTCCGGGTGATCGACGGGTTGATGCCCTATCGTCCTCCGTTCATCGACGTCACGAGCCACCCCGCGGAGGCGGTGTACCAGCGCACGGAACGGGGATACGTGCGGAAGGTGAAGCGGAAGCGTCCCGGGACGCTCGGCGTCTGCTCCCTGATCCAGCACAAGTACGGCGTGGACGCCGTGCCCCACGTCCTCTGCCACGGCTTCACGCGGGAGGAGACCGAGGACTTCCTCATCGAGCTCCGGTACCTCGGCATCCAGAACGTGCTCGCCGTGCGCGGGGACGACAGCGGATGGCGGAAGGAGCTGCCGGAAGGGCGGAGCGAGAACAAGCGGGCCGTGGACCTCATCCGGCAGATCGCGGACCTGAACCGCGGGAAATACCTGGAGGAGGACCTGCTGGACGCCGAGCCTTCCGACTTCTGCGTGGGAGCGGCGGGATACCCGGAGAAGCACTACGAGGCGCCGAACCTGGTCACCGATATCCGCCGCACGAAGGAGAAGGTGGACGCCGGCGCCGATTATCTCGTCACCCAGATGTTCTACGACAACGCCCGCTACCACGAGTACGTGGCGGAGTGCCGCCGCCGGGGCATCGAGGTGCCGATCATTCCCGGGCTCAAGATCCTCTCCCATCGCTCCCAGGTCACGAACCTCCCGCGCCGGTTCCACGTGGACATCCCTCCCGAGCTCTCCGACGAGGTCCTGGCGGCCGGCCCCGAGCACACCCTGGAGATCGGCGTGGAGTGGGCGCTCCGACAGGCCCGCGATCTCTTCGATCACGGGGTCCCCGCCGTGCACTTCTACGTGATGCAGAGATCGACGGCGATCACGAAGCTCCTGGACCGCCTGGATCTCTGACCCCCCATGGCCGCCACCCTCCCCCCCCGACCATCACCGGGCGCTCGTCTCCGGGCTGGAGGCCGTGGAGCTCACCGACGACAACCGCCCTCTCCTCGTCGGGGAGCGGACGAACGTGCTGGGGAGCCGGAGGTTCCGCCGGCTCGTCGAGGCCGGCGACCTCCCGGGGGCGGTGGAAGTGGGCCGGGCCCAGGTCCGGGCGGGCGCCCAGATCCTCGACGTCTGCCTGCAGAGCACCGAACGCGACGAGAAGGCGGACATGGCCGCGTTCCTCGAGCGCCTGGTCCGGACGGTGCGGGTCCCCGTGATGATCGACACCACGGATCCGGAGGTCATGGAGGCGGCGCTCCGCCGGTGCCCGGGGAAGGCCGCCCTCAACTCGGTCCACCTGGAGGACGGCCCCGGGCGTCTCGAGCGGGTCGTCTCCCTCGCCCGGCGCCACGGCGCCGCCCTCGTGGTCGGCCTCATCGACGAGCGGGGCATGGCGGTGACCGTGGACCGCAAGCTCGAGGTGGCCCGGAGGAGCCACGAACTCCTCACCGCGGGCCTCGGCGTCCGGCCGGAGGACATCTGGTGGGACCCGCTCACCTTTCCCTGCGCCACCGGTGACGAGGCCTACCTGGGCTCGGCGGGGCAGACCATCGAGGCGGTCCTGCGGCTGAAGGAGCTCTACCCGGAGACGAGGTCCACCCTCGGCGTGTCGAACGTGAGCTTCGGCCTGCCCGCGGCGGCGCGGGAGGTGCTGAACTCGGTGTTCCTGCACCACCTCACCCGGGCCGGCCTGGACTCCGCCATCGTGAACACGGAGGGCCTCGCCCGGTACGCGGAGATCCCCGAGGAGGATCGGGAGCTCGCGGAGAGGCTCCTCTTTCTCGAACCGGGCGCCGTCGCGGAGGGCCGGGCGGCGGTGGCCGCGTGCTCGGCCCGCTGCCGGGGCCGGTCGCGGGCCCGGCCCCGGCGCCTCCGCGAGGCGCTGCGC
>JAOZQC010000083.1:0-6664 GCA_029932425.1 Planctomycetota bacterium
TGATCGCTACGGGGTCCGCCCCGACCTCACCACCCTCGGCAAGGTGATCGGGGGGGGGCTGCCCGTGGGGGCCTACGGGGGCCGGGTGGAGATCATGGAGCAGGTCTCCCCCGCGGGGCCCGTGTACCAGGCGGGGACCCTCTCCGGGAACCCCCTGGCCACCGCGGCGGGCCTCGCGGTCCTGGAGACGATCGAGAGGGACGAGGATCTCTACGACCGGCTGGAGGCTCTCGGGGCGCGCCTCGAGGAGGGGCTCGGCGCGGCGCTCGCCGAGAGCGGCGTGCCGGGCGTCGTGCAGCGGGTGGGCTCCATGTTCTGCCTGTACTTCACGAAGCGCCCGGTGGCGAGCTGGGCGGACGCCGCCTCCGGGGACGGGGAACGCTTCCGCCGGTACTTCCACCGGATGCTCGACCGGGGGATCTACCTGGCGCCCTCCCCCTACGAGGCGGGGTTCCTCTCCGCCGCCCACACGGAGGAAGACGTGGACCGCACCGTGGCCGCCGCCCGGGAGGCCCTGGCGTGAACGACCTCTTCCTCCGCGCCTGCCGCCGGGAGCCCACGGAGCGGACGCCGCTCTGGCTCATGCGCCAGGCCGGGCGCTACCTCCCCGAGTACCGGGCGCTCCGGGAGAAGTACGGCTTCCTCGATCTCATCCGCGAACCGGAGCTGGCGGCCGAGGTGACCCTGCAGCCCCTCCGCCGGTTCCCCCTGGACGCCGCGATCCTCTTCGCCGACATCCTCACCCCCCTCGTCGGGGCGGGGATCGGGGTGCGGTTCACGCCCGGGCCGGTGCTGGAGCGCCCGGTCCGCCGCTCGCGGGACCTGGATCCCCTCCGCTCCTTCGACCCCGGGGAGGCGGTGCCGGAGACCCTCGAGGCCGTCCGCCTCCTGAAGCGGGAGCTCTCCGTGCCCCTCCTCGGCTTCGTGGGGGCCCCCTTCACCCTGGCCTGCTACCTCGTGGACGGGAAGGGGACGAAGGACTTCCCCCTCACGCGGGCCCTCCTCTACCGGGAGCCCGAGCTGGGCCGGGAGATCATGGAGGTGCTGGGGGAAGTGGTGGCGAAGTACGCCGCGGCCCAGGTGGCGGCGGGCGCGGACGCCGTCCAGGTCTTCGACTCCTGGGCCCATCTCCTGCCCGCCGCGCTCCTGGAGCGCTCCGAGGGCCCGGCCCTCCGGCGGATCTTCTCCGCCGTCCGGGACGCGGGGGCGCCCTCCGTGTACTACGCCAACGGGGTGTTCCAGCTCCTCGACCTCCTGGGGGACCTGGGGTGCGACGTGGTGGGCGCCGACTGGCGGGTCCCCCTGGACGCCTACGACGTCCTGCGGGACCGGATGGCGGTCCAGGGGAACCTGGACCCCGCGGTGCTCTTCGGGACGGAGGAGGTGATCCGGCGGGAGGTCCGGGAGGTGCTCCGCCGGGCCGGGGCCCGGCCCGGTCACGTGTTCAACCTCGGCCACGGCCTCCACCGCAAGACCCCGCTTCGGAGCGTGGAGGCCCTGGTCACCGCGGTGCGGGAGGAGTCGACCCGATGACGCATCCGCCCCTCACCGAGGAGGTGACCGCCGAGCTGCTCCTCCGGTACGACCGTCCCGGCCCCCGGTACACCTCCTACCCCACCGCGATCGAGTTCCACGAGGGGGTGGGAGCCGGCGACTACGAGGAGAAGCTCAAGGAGGCCGCCGCCCGGCCCCGGGATCCCCTCTCCCTCTACCTCCACCTGCCCTTCTGCCACGAGCGGTGCACCTTCTGCGGGTGCAACGTGATCATCACGAGGAAGCCCGGGGTGGCCCGGGCGTACCTCGCCGACCTGGCGCGGGAGATCGCTCTCACGGCGGGCCTCCTGGGCGAGCGGCGGGACGTGGTGCAGCTCCACTGGGGCGGGGGCACGCCGAGCTATCACTCCGCGGGGGAGATGCGGGGGCTCTTCGCCGCCGTGGCGGAGCACTTCCGGATCGATCCCGAGGGCGAGCTGGCGGTGGAGGTGGATCCCCGGGTGACCTCGGAGGAGCAGCTCGAGGTGCTCCGGGAGCTGGGCTTCAACCGTCTTTCCATGGGGGTGCAGGACTTCTCCCCCGAGGTGCAGGAGGCCATCAATCGGGGGCAGACGCTCGAGGAGACGGAGGCCCTCTTCGCCCGGGCGCGGGCGCTCCGCTACCACTCCATCAACCTCGACCTCGTATACGGCCTGCCCCGGCAGACCCCCGCGCGGTTCCGGGCGACGCTCCGGGAGGTGGTGCGGCTCCGGCCGGACCGGGTGGCCTGCTACTCCTTCGCCCACATCCCCTGGATCCGGGGAAACCAGCGGCGGATCCGGCGGGAGGACCTGCCCGCCCCCGGGGAGAAGTTCCGGCTGTTCGGCATCGCCATGGAAGCCTTCTCCGCCGCGGGGTACGAGATGATCGGGATGGACCACTTCGCCCTGCCGGAGGACGAGCTGGCCCGCGCCGCCGCCGAGCGGCGGCTTCACCGGAACTTCATGGGCTACACCGTGATGCCCGCCTCCGACATGATCGGTTTCGGCGTCTCGTCGATCGGGGACGTGGGCGGCGCCTACTTCCAGAACACGAAGAAGCTCTCGCGGTACCGGACGGCGCTCGACGCGGGGCGGCCGCCGGTGGAGCGCGGGTACGTGCTCGACCGGGACGACCGGATCCGGCGCGAGGTGATCACGCGGCTCATGTGCAACTTCCATCTCGCGAAGGGCGACGTGGAGCGCCGGTACGGCATCGACTTCGACGAGTACTTCGCGGAGGAGATCGAGGCCCTGGCGGAGCCGGTGTCCCACGGGTTCGTGAAGGTCACCCCGGACGCCGTGGAGGTGGTGGGGGCGGGCCGCCTCTTCATCCGCAACGTCTGCATGCTCTTCGACGCGCACACCCGGAGGCGGAAGGGGGAGCGCCCCATGTTCTCCCGGACGGTGTGATGGCGGGGGAAGCGGGCGGGCCGGGCGTCATCCTGATGAACCTGGGAGGGCCGGCGCGGCCTTCCGCGATCCGTCCCTTCCTCACCGCCCTCTTCTCCGACCGGGAGATCATCCGGCTCCCGGGGGGGCCGCTGCTCCAGCCCGTCACCGCCCGGCTCCTCACCACCCTCCGCCTGGCCTCGGTGCGGGCGAACTACGCCCGGATCGGGGGCGGCTCGCCGCTCCCCGCGATCACGCGGCGCCAGGCGGAGGGCCTCCGGGAGAGGCTCCGGGCGCGGGGGATCGAGGCCCAAACCGCGACGGCCCTGCGCTACACCCGGCCCCGGGCGGACGACGCCCTCCGGGCGCTCTCCGGGGCGGACCGCCTGGTGGCCGTCTCCCTCTACCCCCAGTACTCGAGGGCCACCACCGGCTCCTCCCTGGCGGACCTCCGGCGGGCGCTGGACCGGGCGGGGCTCGGCTTCCCCCTCTCCGTGGTGGACCGCTACCCGGACCACCCGGGGTACCTCGACGCCCTGGCGGATACGGTGCGGCGGGGGCTTTCCGCCTGGCCGGCGCCGCGGCGTCCCTCGGTGGTGGTCCTCTTCTCCGCCCACAGCCTCCCCGAACGCCTCGTCCGGGAGGGCGACCCCTACGTGGAGGAGGTCGGGCGCACGGTGGCGGGGGTCCGGGAGCGGCTCCCCGCGGGACAGCCCTGGCGCCTGGCCTTCCAGAGCCGGGTGGGGCCCGTGCGCTGGGTGGGGCCGGGAACGGAGGAGGTCCTCCGGGACCTCGCCCGGGAAGGGGCGCGGGACGTGCTGGTGGTGCCCGTGTCCTTCGTCTCGGACCACCTGGAGACGCTCTACGAGATCGACCTGCTCTACGGGACGCTCGCCCGGCGGCGGGGGATCGAGCGCTACCGGAGGGCGGAGGCGCTGAACGACTCCCCGGCCTTCCTCGAGGCCCTGGCGGACCTCGTCACGGAGGCGCTTCGGTGAGGGTGGCGGTGGTGGGGGCGGGGATCGCGGGGCTGGCCCAGGGGTTCCGGGCACTGCGGCTCGGCGACGAGGTCACGGTGCTGGAACGCGCCGCCCGGCCCGGGGGGAACATCCGGACGGTGCGCGAGGACGGGTACGTGGTGGAGGCGGGCCCCAACGGTTTCCTGGACGACGTGCCGGAGACGCTGGATCTCGTGCGGTCGTTGGGGCTCGGCCCGCGGCTCGCCGTCTCCTCGGACCGGGCCCGGATCCGGTTCCTCTACCGGGGGGGGCGGCTCCTCCGGATCCCGGAGACGCCCCCCGCCTTCCTCGCTTCCCCGCTGCTCTCCCCCGCGGGACGGGCGCGCGTGCTGCTCGAGCCCTTCGCCCGGCCCCGCCCCCGGGGGGACGAGACGGTCTTCGACTTCGCGGCGCGGCGCATCGGCCGGGAAGCGGCCCGGGTGCTCGTGCAGGCCATGGTCTCCGGGGTGTACGGGGGCGACGCCCGGGCGCTGTCGCTCCGGGCCACCTTCCCGAAGATGTACGAGATGGAGGCGGAGCACGGGGGACTCTTCCGGGCGATGCTCGCCCGGCGGCGCGGAGGAGGAGGCGGAGGAGGACCCGCGGGGCCGGGCGGCGTGCTCACCTCCTTCCGGGACGGCATGGAGACCCTCACGGAGACCCTGGCCCGGGCCCTGGGGGACCGGCTCCGCCTCAGGGAGGCGGTGGGGGAGATCGCCCGCGACGGCCCGGGGTACGCCGTCCCCGGGGTGGAGGGCCGGGTGGACCGGGTGGTGCTGGCCTGCCCCGCCGCGGAGGCGGCGCGGATGCTCGGGGACCTGGCGCCGGAGGCGGCGAGGGCCCTGGCGGGGATCCGGGGGGCGCCGATCACGGTGGTGGCCGCCGCCTACGACGAGGGAGAGATCGGGGGGGCGCCGCCCGGCTTCGGGTTCCTGGTGCCCCGCGGGGAGGGCCCGCGGATCCTGGGCTGCCTCTGGTCCTCCTCCATCTACCCCGGGCTGCGCGCCCCGGAGGGGAAGGTGCTCCTCCGTACCATGATCGGCGGGGCCCTCGACCCCGGGGCGGTGGATCTCGACGGCGAGACGCTCCTCGACCTCGCGGCCCGGGATCTCCGCACCACCATGGGCCTCTCCGCCGCCCCCCTCCGCCACTGGATCTTCCGCTTCCCCCGCGGCATTCCCCAGTACGAGACGGGCCACCTCCGCCGCCTGGCCGCCGCCGTCCGGGCCCTCGCCCCTCACCCCGGCCTGGTCCTCGCCGGCAACTCCTACCGCGGCATCTCCGTGAACGCCGTCATCCGCGAAAGTTCCATACGGAGGCGGGAATGATTTGTAACCTTCACCCGGCGGCGCGGCGCCCGGTCTCCTCTTCCCCGCCGCCGCCGCCGTCCCCATGACCGACGATCCCCTCGAGGCCGGCCCGGTGCGGATCCCCCTCTCGGAGATCTCGTTCGCCTTCTCCCGCTCCGGCGGGCCGGGCGGCCAGAACGTCAACAAGGTGGAGACGAGGGTGGAGGTGCGCTTCCGCCCCTCGGCCTCCGCCGCCCTCACGCCGGCGCAGGTGGCCCGGATCCGGAAGGCCCTCGCCTCGCGCCTCACGAAGGAGGGGGACCTGGTGGTGGTCTCCGATCGCACGCGGTACCGCGAGCGGAACCGGGAGGATGCCCTGGAGCGGCTGGCGGAGATGCTGGCGGGGGCGCTCGCGGTGCGGAAGAAGCGCATCCCCACCCGCCCCTCCCGGGCCGCCCGGGAGCGGAGGCTCACGGAGAAGCGCCGGCGCTCCGAGAAGAAACGCATCCGGCGGGAGCCGCCCGAGGCCTGAGCCTGCATTCCTCATCCGGCGAAAACCGTGTGTCCCGACGGGGAATGCGGGTTGGGGTCGGGGGGCGGGACCTTCTCCCTCCCGGGGCGGGAGGCGACGCGCATCCTGTGCGCCGGGAAGGCCGCGGGCGTACCCAAAAGAGGACAGTCCGTTCCGCGGAGGGAGGGGAACACGGGGCGCGCGATCGGCAAGGAGCTTGCTGGGAGTCCTCCGGGTCTGGAACGAGGAGGCCGGACATGAAGCACCTGGCGATCGGGATCCTGCTGGTTCTCGCGGCCGCGGCGCCCGGCCTGGCCGAGGAGTATTACTGGGGCGCGATCCAGGAGGGGGGGAACGTCTGGGTCGAGGGCTTCGGTGACTGGGGCGAGGTGGGCTACGACGGTCCCGACTACTATGTCCACGTCTACGGGTTCGGCGACTGGATCTGGATCACGGAGGAAGGGGACATCTGGGTCGACGACCGCTTCTGGGGCACGCTGAACGAGTACGGCGACGTGTACAGGGACTCCACCGGGTACCTCTTCACGATCGAGTACGACCCGGTGCGGGACGAGTTCTTCCACGACGGGGTGGTGGCCTACGACCCCCAGACCGTGTTCTTCGTCCTGGCCTTCGAGGAGAAGTTCTTCGGCTGGGAGGTGGGGCTCGACGATGTCTTCACCTTCAATCAGCCCCCGGTGGCGGGCATCGCCTGGCGCACGGAGGGGGCGATCACCCGGATCGCCTTCACCGCCGACGTGTTCGACCTGGACGGGGAGATCACGGACGTCCTCTGGGACTTCGGGGACGGGACCACCTCCACCCTGTTCGACCCCGTGCACGACTACGGCCGGGGGGGACGCTTCCTGGTGAGGCTCACGGCCTGGGACGACGGCGGCAAGTCCGTGACCGTGACCCGGAGCATCCGCCTGCGCAGCCGTCCTCCGAAGGCACGCTTCAAGT
>JAOZQC010000083.1:6674-9515 GCA_029932425.1 Planctomycetota bacterium
CGCTTCAAGCGGAAGCGGGTACGGGGGGTGCCCGGGGAGATCCGGTTCATCGACGTCTCCAAGGATCCCAACGGGACGGTGGTGGCCTGGCACTGGGACTTCGGGGACGGGACCACCTCGAACGAGCGGAACCCGGTGCACGTCTACGCGGAGCGCGGTCGCTACATGGTCACCCTCACCGTCACCGATGACGACGGCGAGACCGCGCGCCGCATCAAGGGCGTGCGGATCCGCTTCCGGAAGGGGATCTGAGCCTGCATTCCTCATCGGGACGCACGTTTTTCGCCGGGTCTCGTGAAACACTGCTGACAGGCGTAGATGTTTCAGAAAAGTGAAAAAGTCATGCCTGTCACGAATGTTTCAGAAGATGGCCAGGCGGAGGTCGGCGACGGGACGGTACCCGGCCCGCTCGTAGGCTCTGCGGGCGGGGGTGTTCTTCTCCGCCACGTGCAGGCCCAGGCAGGGCAGCTCGCGAAGCTGGCGGTGGCCCAGCTCCGCCATGCAGCGGGTGGCGATGCCCCGGCCCCGGCGGTCCTCCACGGTGTAGACCCCCTCCACCTGGCCGCCGTAAGGCTCGCGGATCGCCAGGTCCAGCTTGAAGGCCAGGCGGCCCTCCTCCCGGTAGACGTAGGCCCGGCCTTCGCGGATCTTCGCCTGCACGCCCCGCCGGACCGCCGTCCGGTCGATCCGCCAGGGGTCGATCTCGAAGTCCTCCGCGCTCATCCGGGCCGCCGCCGCGGCCAGCTCGGAGAGGTCGGATTCCCGGGCCTTCCGGAGTCTCTCCTCCCGGAGCGGGGGGAGGGTCTCCGCCCGCTGGAGATAGTACACCTGGCGGCGGTCGAGCCGGGGGCGCCGCTCCGTCAGGCGGAGGTACCGCTCGAGGAACCCGGAGACGGGGTCGTGCGGGCCCAGCACCATGATCCAGCCCCGCTCGCGCTCCCGGGCGAGGTGCGCGAGGGCGTCGAGGAAGGCCGGATCCTCCCCCGCGAGGACGAGGTTCCGGCCGGAGCCGAACCAGGCGGCTCCCCCGATCCGCGGGCCGCGCCGGAAGGAGAACGCCCGGCCGGTGCCGGGCCGGCCCAGCCGGCTCCGGAGGTAGAGGTGCACCCCGGGGGGCTCGGCGAGGAGCGCCTCCGCCGCGGCCTGGTCTTCCGGACTCCAGGGTGAGAGCGTGCCCACGGGAAGAGCGTATCCCTCCCCGGAACCTCCCGGGGCTGGAAATCGATCCTCCGCCCGACTATCCTCTCTCCGGCGCCGCCACCGCGATTCCGTCAAGGAGGACACCGTGCGCACTTGTCTGGCCATCCTTCTCTGCCTTGCCCTCCTCGCGGCCTGCGGGGAGGAGGAGTACGGTACGGGCACCACCGCGGGCCCGGGCGCGGGGGCCTACACCGGCCTCCTGATCGACGCCCAGCGCCCCCCCGACCAGCTTCCCATGAAGACCCCCGTGGAGAAGTGGCAGGTGGTGGACCCCTCGGGCGCCGTGATCTTCGACAACGACAGCATCCCCCCCGCGGTCCGCTCCATCGCCCCGGAGTGGGAGTGGCAGAGAGGCAAGACCGATCCCGGCTCGTACTTCACCTGCCGCCGCTGGCTGGGCACGAATCCGTACATCGTGAAGATCGTCAAGGACGACTACCCGATGGACGAGAACAAGAAGATCGTGAGCGCCACCTGGACCGTGGACGAGGCCACGGCCGCGGAGCTCCGGGGCCTGCCGAACCTCCAGGCCCTTCTGAAGCGCGGGAACGTCATGATCCTGGTGGGCAAGCAGGGGCAGTAGCCCGCCCTTCTCGTCCGGCGTGCGGGCGGCGGCTCCCCACCGCCTCCCGGAAGCGGGCCTCCCTCGGAGCGTGGGGCCCCGGGGTCTCCGACGGGCCGTCTTCGGCGGGATCCGGCGAAGACCGTGCGTCCGGACGAGGAATGCGGGGGTGGGTCCTCTCGTGCGGAGGAGCCCGCCCCCCCCCGAAGGCCGCGCCCGCTCCGGGAAGGGAGGGACCGGGCGCCCCGCGCCCGTCTTTCCGAAAACCGCCCGTCACGGCCCGGGATCTTGTCGTATCATTCCCCGGGCAGGTTTTCGTGAACGTGACGGCATGAAGGAGTCGATCCCATGAAGCGCGCTCTCTTCCTCTCGGCGGCGCTGGCGGCCCTGCTCGCGGCCCCCGCCGCGGCCCACGCTCGGAGCCTCACCGTCCAGAAGGTCCGCGGGGACCTCGCGGCGGTGGACTCGAGCTCCAAGGCGAAAGGCAAGTTCCTCCTCCTGGCGGTCACCGCCGGGGTGAGGAAGGCCGAGAAGCTCTACGTGGTGGCCCGGGGTCTCGACAAGGACGCCGAGTACGAGGTGGTGCTCGAGGACGCGGACGGCGACCGCACCACCTTCGGGGAGATGAAGGTCCGGGGTCGCGGCATCGGCTTCTACCGGTTCTCCGGCAAGAAGGACGATCTCCCCGAGGGCGTGGACGCGCTCTCGGACTTCGGGGGGGGCAAGGTCCTCGTGGTGTCGGACGGCGAGACGGTGCTCTCCGGCGACATCGCGGGGTTCGTGGACCCGGGGACCGGAGACGAGCCGGAGGACGGCTCCTTCGCGTTCGGGTACGGATCCGCGACGCTCTCGCCGCCCGAAGGGGACGACTCCGACGCCCGGGCGCGTCTCTACGCGGCGGCGGTGAGCACCCCGCGCGGCGCCCGGGAGGCCCTGAGCCTCTACGCCGTGGGCCTCGACAAGGACGTGACCTACGGCGTCTACGTGGGGGACGACAAGATCGGCTCGCTCCGGCCCCGCGGCCGCTTCGGCGTGGCCTGGCTCGTCCTCGACACGCGGCGCGGCCACGATCTCCCCGA
>JAOZQC010000084.1 GCA_029932425.1 Planctomycetota bacterium
TCGGAGATCCTCTTCAGCCGGAACACCGCCGGGCCCGAGGCCTCGATCCTCTCGCCGTCCGGGAACACCACCGTGACCTCCGCCCCCTCGGCCACGGTCACCGTCCCGCCCTCTCCGAGGGTGGTCCCCTTCTTCACCGGGTTCGCCGGGGCCTTGTCCCCGGCACGGAAGGTGACCTTGCCCTTCACGGAATCCACCGTCGCCGTGCCTCCGGCCGCGAGCACGAACCCTCCCACGGCCAGGAAGACCAGCGCGAGTGACAGACGAGATGCGAGTCGCATGAAACCACCCCCCGAACACGGCATCGAACGCGGCTCCGTGTCCTCTTGATTCCTGTCGGATCCTCTCCGAACCTCCTGATCCTGCCTACCTCGCCGATGCCAAGCCCAACCTGACATCGGAACCTCCCGCCCCTCTTCTCACCCCCCGAGGGGTCATCCCAGCCTAACCACCGATCAGGTGGAAGGATACACGAATACCCGCCGGGGGCAAGCGGAATCCCTCAATCGATGGGATAACGCGGCCCCGTGAAGGGTTCCGGCTCCTTCCGGGTCTCCTCCTCCTTCCGGGCCGGCCCCGGGGCCGGCACGAATCCGTCGATCTTGATGTCGAACTCGACCTCGAAACCTTCCTCGGATTGCACGAGCTCCTCGAACCTCTCCCGCAGCAGGCGGCGGAGCGACTCCGAGACCTGGATGGCGTTCCGGTCTTCCGTGGTGGTGTAGGAGACCTCGATCCGGAGGCGGCGGGTCTCCGGGCGGCGCACCGTCACCCGGGCGCCGATCACCTCGGGCAGATCCCTCACCCTCCGCATGAGGCTCGCCTGGATCGCCCGGAGCGAGATGCGCGCGGTCCCCTCCTTCGTGCGGGACAGGAGGTACTGGCTCCCCTCTCCCTTCACGAGCTCCCGGAGGAAGAGGACGGCCCACACCACCTCGAGGGCGAGCACCCCCGCCGCCAGGAGGACGGCCACCACCCGCACCCCGCCCGGAACGAGGACCCAGAAACCCTCCTGTCCGAAGACCTGCCCCAGGACGTAGACCGAGACGAGCGTCGCGTATCCCCAGCTCGTGGCAAGCAGGGCCTTCCCCACGACTCTCCGCCGGCTGGTCCGCATCGGTTTCCTTCCCGTCAGTGCTTCAGCACCTGGGTCTCCAGGAAGCTCGTGTCGTAGTCTCCGTCCAGAAACGTGCTGTTCCTCAGTATCCTTCGGTGGAGAGGCAGGTTCGTCTTGATCCCCTCCACCACGAACTCGTCCAGGGCCCGTCGCATGGTGGTCAAGGCCGCGTCCCGGGTGCGGCCGTGGACGATGAGTTTCCCCAGGAGCGAATCGTAGAGGCTCGGCACCTCGTAGCCCGCGTAGACGTGGGAATCCACCCTCACCCCCGGCCCGCCCGCGGGGATGTAGCTCGTGATCCTCCCCGGACAGGGCTTGAAGTCGTCGGTGGGGTCCTCGGCGTTGATCCGGCACTCGATGGCGTGCCCGGAGGCGCGCACCTGGTTCTGGCTGATGCTGAGCTTCTGCCCCGCCGCGATCCGGAGCTGCTCCTTCAGGATGTCCACGCCGGTGACCATCTCCGAGACGGGGTGCTCGACCTGGATCCGGGCGTTCACCTCGATGAAGTAGAACCGGTGGTCCCGGTCCACCACGAACTCCACCGTGCCCGCGTTCGTGAACCGCACCGCCTTGGCGAGCTTCACCGCCGCGTCCTGGAGCCGGCGGCGGGTCTTCTCCGGCAGGGACGGGCAGGGGGACTCCTCGATGAGCTTCTGATTCCGGCGCTGCACGGAGCAGTCCCGCTCGAGCAGGTGGATGACGTTGCCGCTCTCGTCGCCGAGGATCTGCACCTCCACGTGCCGGGGCGACGCGATCCACTTCTCGATGTAGAGGGCCCCGTCTCCGAAGGCGTTCTCGGCCTCGGACTTCGCGGCGTGGAACGAGGAAAGAAGCGACATGTCGTTGTGCGCGAGACGCATCCCCCGGCCCCCTCCGCCCGCCGAGGCCTTGATGAGCACGGGGTAGCCGATCTCCCGGGCGACGGCCACCGCCTCCTCCTCCTCCTCCACGGTGCCTCTCGATCCGGGGACCACGGGGATCCCGGCCCGCTCCGCGGCCTCCCGGGCCCGGGCCTTGTTGCCCATGAGCTCGATGACCTCCACGCTCGGCCCGATGAACCCCACGTTGGAGGAGCGGCAGATCTCGGCGAAATGGGCGTTCTCGGCGAGGAATCCGTAGCCGGGATGGATCGCGTCCACGTCCGCGATCTCCGCCGCCGCGATGATGTTCGGGATGGAGAGATACGACTCCCCGGACACGCCGGGCCCGATGCAAATCGTCTCGTCCGCGTGCCTCAGGTACATCGCCTTCTCGTCGGCCTTGGAATAGACCATGACGGTCTGGATGCCGAACTCGCGGCACGCCCTCTGCACGCGCAGGGCGATCTCTCCGCGGTTGGCGATCAGGATCCGGTTGAACACGATCTCCGTCCCGTCAGGCGGACGCCGCCGGCTCCGTGCGCACGAGGAAGAGGGGCTGGCCGTACTCCACGGCCTCGCCGTTCTGCACGAGGATCTCGATCACCTCCCCCGAGACCTCGGCCTTGATCTCGTTCATCACCTTCATGGCTTCGATGATGCAGATCACGCTCTCCCCGTCGATCTCGTCCCCCACCTCCACGAAGGGGTCGGAATCCGGGCTGGAGGCGCGGTAGAAGGTCCCCACCATGGGAGAGGGGATCTCCACCACGTTGCCGTTCCCCCCGCTCCCGGCCTCCCCCCCCTCGGACCAGGCGGGCGCCTCCGGGGCCGCGGGGAGGGCGGGGGCCGGGAGGGGGCGGCTGTTCCTCTCCGGGTTCGCCTTCCTCAGGCGGACCCGCGTCCCCTTCTCGGGGTCCTCGATCTCCACCTCCACGAGCTCGTGGCGGTCCATCAGCTTGAGGAGCCGTTCCACGTCATCGAGATTCATGACGCTCCTCCCGCCCGGCCGAGATACTCCCCGGTCCGGGTGTTGACCTTCACCACTTCCCCGGTCTCGATGAACAGCGGGACCTGCACCACGTACCCCGTCTCGAGCGTGGCGGGCTTCGTGGCCCCCGAGACGGTGTCGCCCCGGAGGCCCGGCTCGGTCTCGACGATCTCGAGGTCCACGGTGTCCGGGAGCTCCACCCCGATCACCCGGCCCTCGAGGGTCTTGAACCGCACGGTCATGTTCTCCTTCAGGAAGGGCAGCGCGGAGACGAGCACCGATTCCTCGAGCGCCGTCTGCTCGTACGTCTCCGGGTCCATGAAGTGGAGGAGATTCCCGTCGCGGTAGAGGTATTCCATCGGACTGCGGTCCACGAAGACCTGTTCCGCCTTCTCCTTCGCCTGGAAGACCCGCTCCAGCACCTGGGGGGTCTCCACGTTCCTCATCTTCACCCGCACGGTGGCGCTCCCGCGGGCCGTGTGGGTGTGCTGGGCGCTGAGGATCTCGAAGACCCCCTCCGGAAGACGGATGACGGTCCCCGGCCGGAAGTCCGCGGTGGTGATGCTGGCCACTAGTTCCTTCCCTTTCCGAAGAGGATCTCCGCGATCTGGATCGCGTTGAGGGCCGCGCCCTTGCGGAGCTGGTCCCCCGCCACGAAGAAGACGAGTCCGAAGCCGGAGGATTCATCGGCACGGATCCGCCCCACCTGCACCGGGTCGGTTCCCGCCGCGGTCCGGGGCATAGGGTAGGCGTTCTCCGCGGGATCGTCCACCACCACCACCCCCGGGGCCCCGGCGAGCCCCTCCCGGGCCCGGGCGGGGTCGAGACGCCGCCCGGTCTCCAGCCAGCACGCCGCGCAGTGGGCCCGCGGGACGGGGACCCGCACGCACAGGGCGGAGATCCGGAGCCCGGGAAGCGCCAGGATCTTCCGGCACTCCTCCCGGAGCTTGCGTTCCTCCCCGGTCTCCCCGCCGTCCAGGAGCTCCCCGATCCGGGGAATCAGGTTGAAGGCCAGGGGATGGGGGAAGGCGCCGGGTTCCGCCCTTCCGCCCTCCAGCACCGCGCGGGCCTGCTCCTCGAGGTCCGCCATGGCCCGGGCGCCGGCCCCGGAAGCGGCCTGGTAGCTCGCCACCCGGAGGGACACCGCCCCCGCTTCCCGGTGCAGCGGGGCCACCGCCATGAGCACCACGATGGTGGTGCAGTTCGGGTTGGCCACGAGGCCCCGGTGGCGCTCGAGGGCCTCCGGGTTGATCTCGGGCACCACGAGGGGGACGTCCTCCCGCATCCGGAACGCCGAGGAGTTGTCCACCACCACCGCACCGCTCCGCACCGCGGCGGGGGCGAACTCCCGGCTCCGCTCGCTCCCCGCGGTGAAGAACACCAGGTCCACGCCGCGGAAGGAGTCCCCGCCGAGGGGCTCCACGGGGATCCTCTCCCCGGCGAAGACCATCTCCCGGCCCGCCGACCGCTCCGAGGCCAGGAGCCGGAGGCTCCCGACGGGGAACGATCGTTCCTCCAGGAGAAGGAGGAGCTCGGAGCCCACGGCGCCGGTGGCGCCGGCGATGGCGACGGAGATGCCCATGGCGAGAGGGGCCGCCGCGACCCGTCCGGCGGCGGCGCAGAGAGTCTACGGTCCCCGGCGGGAAGGGCCAGAAGAAACCGGGTTCAGTCCGCCCCCCGCACCCACCGGCCCGAGCGGCCGCCCGACTTCTCGAGGAGCCGGATCTCCCGCAGGGCGACGCCCCGCTCCACCCCCTTCACCATGTCGTAGAGGGCGAGGCACGCCGCCGCCACCGCGGTCATGGCCTCCATCTCCACCCCCGTGCGGTCCACGGCGCGGGCCGTGGCCCGGACCCGGAAACCGTCCTCCCCCGCCGCCTCGATCGCCACCTCCACCGAGGTGAGCCGCACGGGGTGGCAGAGAGGGACGAGGTCCGGGGTGCGCTTCGCCCCCTGGATGCCCGCGAGACGCGCCACCGCCAGGACGTCCCCCTTCTTCACCTTGCCCTCGAGCACGAGGCGCACCGTGGAGGGGCTCATCGACACCGTCCCCTCGGCCACGGCCACCCGCGCCGTCTCCGGCTTCTCCCCCACCTCCACCATCCTGGCCCTTCCCCGGCCGTCGAGATGACTGAGCTCGGACATGACGCCTCCCCCGGGGATCCCGGTCGCCTGGCCCGTTCCGGTGATATCATGCCGCGCAGAGGAGGCGTCGAGGAAACCCATGCAGGAGTGGTTCCGGGCCGGCTGCCCGCGCTGTCTCGTGATCGCGGAGGTCGCCCAGGCGCACGACGGCAGCCTGGGGGCGGCCCACGCCTACATCGACGCCGTGGCCGCCGCGGGCGCGGACGCGGTGAAGTTCCAGACCCACATCGCGGCCGCGGAGTCCACGCCCTCCGAACCGTGGCGGGTCCCCTTCAGCCCCCAGGACGAGAGCCGCTACGCGTACTGGAAGAGGATGGAGTTCACGGAGCCCCAGTGGCGGGGCCTTCTCGAGCACGCCGGCGAGAAGGGGATCGGGTTCCTCTCCTCCCCCTTCTCCGAGGAGGCGGTGGACCTCCTGGAACGGATCGGGGTGCCCGCCCTGAAGGTGGCCTCCGGGGAGGTCATGAACCTCCCCCTGGTGGAACGGATGGCGGCCGCGGGGAAGCCCCTGCTCTTCTCCAGCGGGATGAGCGGCTGGGAGGAGCTGGACGCCGCGGTGGAGGTGGCGAGGCGCCGGGGACTCCCCTTCGCGGTCCTGCAGTGCACCACCGCCTACCCCTGCCCCCCGGAGGAGACGGGGCTCAACGTCCTGGCGGAGATCCGCGGGCGCTACGGGTGCCCGGCCGGTCTCTCCGACCACTCGGGCGCGATCTACGCGGGGCTGGCCGCCGCGGTCCTGGGGGCGAAGCTCGTGGAGGTGCACGTCACCTTCTCCCGGGCCTGTTTCGGCCCGGACGTGCCCGCCTCCCTCACCGTGGAGGAGCTGGCCGATCTCGTGAGGGGGGTGCGGTTCCTGGAGAGGGCCCTGGCGAACCCCGTGGACAAGGACGCGGCGGCCGGCCGCCGCGAGGAACTGCGCCGGACCTTCGGGAAGAGCGTCGTGGCCGCCCGGGACCTGCCCGCGGGCCACCTCCTCCGGAGGGAGGACCTGGCGCTGAAGAAGCCGGGCACCGGCCTCCCTCCCGCCCGGCTCTCCCACTGCGTCGGCCGCACCACCACCCGCCCCCTGGCCGCCGACGAGATCCTCTCGGAAGACGATCTCGCCTGACGGGGCGCGGGACTCCGGGCGGAGGGCGGTCAGGTCCCCTTGGTCACCAGGTAGCTGCCCATCACCAGGTCGTCGATCCCCGTGCTGAAGAAGCAGCGGAGGGCGTCCTCGGGGGTGGCGACGATCGGCTCCCCCCGGATGTTGAACGAGGTGTTGAGCACCACGGGAACGCCGGTGAGCTCCCCCACCCGCCGCAGGAGGGCGTGGTACCTCGGGTTCTGCTTCCGGGAGACGGTCTGCAGGCGCGCGGTCCCGTCGACATGGGTGATGGCGGCCAGGCGCTCCCTCTCCTCGGGGCGGGTGTCGCACACCAGGAGCATGAAGGGGGAGGGGCGGTCGATGTCGAAGAACTCCCCCGCCCGCTCCTCCAGCGCGCTGGGGGCGAAGGGCCGGAACGACTCCCGGTGCTTCACGTACCGGTTCACGATGTCCTTCATCTCCCCCCGGCGGGGATGGGCGAGGATCGACCGGTTCCCCAGGGCCCGGGGCCCCGCCTCCATCCGGCCCTGGAACCAGCCCACGATCCTCTCCCGGGCCACGAGCTCCGCGGCCCGGGCGGCCGGGTCCTCGAGCCGCTCGCTCGGGATCTTCGAGATCTCGAGCACCTCCCGGATCCGCTCGTCCGTGAAGCCGGGCCCGTAGTAGGCGTGCTCCATCACCTGCCGGCGCTCCCCGCCGGCGTCCTCGTGCCACACCTGGTAGGCCGCCCCGAGAGCGAGACCGCCGTCGTTGGCGGAGGGCTGGATCCACACGTCGTCGAAGAGGCCCGTGCGCACGAGGATCCCGTTCGCCACGCTGTTCAGCCCCACCCCCCCCGCGAGGCAGAGGTACCTCGACCCCGTGAGCCGCCGGGCGTGCTCCGCGAGATGGAGGATGGCGCGCTCGAGGACGTCCTGGGCCGCCGCCGCCACGTGGATGAACCGCTCCTCCGTGGGATCCTCCTCCGGCTTCCGGCACGCCCCGAACTCCCCGGTGAACCGGCGGCAGGATCGAACGCCCCGCTCGTGCTTCAGCCAGCCGAGGGAGAAGGACACCACGCCCCGGGGACTCAGGGCGGCGAGGGTCCCGAAGCGCCCCTTCAGGACGGCCGGGTCCCCGTAGGAGGAGAGCCCCATGGTCTTGCCCGCGTCCTTCACGGGGCGGAATCCGAGAAACTCGCCCACGCAGTCGTAGAAGTGCCCGATGGAGCTCTCGGGAAACCGGTACCCGGCGAGCTTCCGGATGCGGGCGCCCTCGCCCCGGTAGATCGCGCTGGCCAGTCCGTCCCCCTGGGCGTCCACGGTGAGGATCGCCGCCTCCTCGAAGGGAGAGAGATGGAAGGCGCTCGAGGCGTGGCAGAGATGGTGCTCCACGTACCGGAGGGCGCCCCGGAAGCCCACGCTTCCCCTGAGCTTCTTCCGCTGCCGGTGGTCCTTGTAGATCCCCGTGACCAGGATCTGGTTCCCGAGCCAGGCGCGGTACCAGGGGCGGAACGCGTGCCGGGCCCACGCCCCCGCGGAGAGGCGGATCTCCCGTCCCGGCACGCCGGCGATCGCGACCACGTCCAGGTCGCCGGGGCCGATGTCCGCCTCCTCGAGACAGTACGCGATGGCGCGGGCGGGGAACGCCGTGGAGTACTTCACCCGGTCGAACCGCTCCTCCTCCGCGAAGGCGAGGAGGAGCCCGTCCTTCACGAGACAGGCGCTCGAGTTGTGGCTCGCGGCATTGACGCCCAGGATGTACATGTGGCCCTCTTCCGGTTGCCCCGGGGCTGTGAAGTCGCCCTTTCTAACCCGCGTCTCTCCTCCGGACGCACGGTTTTCGCCGGATCCCGCCGGCGAGCGGCCCGGGCCGGACCACGGGCCCCGCCCTCCGGGGCGGCCCGTCTCCCGGGACAGCTTGCCGCCTTCGCCCGCCCGCCGGACGAGAATTGCGGGCCGACGGCGCTTCCCCGCCGCTCTCCGGGGGCTCGCCGGCTCCTCTCCCCGCGTCTCCTCCGCGGCGGAGCGGGCGCCCGGGACCCCGGCGGGTCAGCCGCCCCGGGCCCCGGCCGGACCCGCCGCGCCGCGGAGGGCCGCCAGGGTCCGCGCCGCCGTCCGGCCCCAGTCGAACCGGGCGGCGCGCCGGAACCCGCGCCGGCGGAGCCGGGCCCGGAGATCCGGCTCCGAGAGGACCCGGCGGAGAGCGCCCGCGAGGGCGGGGACGTCGTCCGGGTCCACGGTGAGGGCGGCGTCCCCCACCACCTCGGGGACGGAGCTCCGGTTCGAGGCCACCACCGGGCAGCCGCAGGCCATGGCCTCGAGGGGCGGGAGGCCGAAGGTCTCCAGGACGGACGGGTACACCAGGCAGGCGGCCCGCCGGTACCGCTCCGCCAGCTCCCGGGGCCCCACCACCCCCTCGATCCTCACGAGGTCCGCCACGCCCTCCCGCCGCGCCAGCTCCTCCACCCGGCGCCGGTCCTCCGGGTCCGGACGCCCCAGCATCCGGAGGGGGGGCGGGGGGAAACCCTCCCGGCGGAGCAGCGCCAGGGCGCGGACCACGCTGTCCGGCCGCTTGAACGGGTTCAGGGAGGAGACGTAGAGGATCCCCTCCCTCCCCCCGCCGGGCGCCGGGGGGGGAGCGAACAGCCCGAGATCGGCTCCCTCGGGAACCACCTCCGCCCGCGGGCGGGCCCGGGGGGCCACGGAGAGCAGGGAGCGCCGGAGGTCCTCCGACATGCAGAGGACCCGGGCGGCCCGGAGCGCGGAGAGGGGGACGAGCGTCCGGAAGTACCGCACCCGCCACCGGGACATCTGGTGGGGGACATAGAGGTAGTGCATGGACTGCAGGGCCAGGACGTGGCGGACCCCGGCGAACAGCGGGATCGCGTTCCCCGGGGAGAGGAGCACGTCCACCCCCCGCGCGGGGAGGAGCACCGGAAGCAGGAGGTGCTCCAGGAGCAGCCGGGCGCCGCGCCCCCGGTCCGCCAGGGGCACGACCAGCCGCTCCACCTCCCGGGGGAGATCGGAGAAGAGGGGGACCCCGGCCCTCGAGCAGATCACCACGAGCTTCTCCCCCGCCGCGAGCCGGGGGGCCATCGCCCGGAGGAGGTTCGCCAGGTAGGTCTCCCCGCCCCCCACCCGGCCGGGAACGAGCGACAGGCCGTTCACCGCGATCCTCACCGCGGCCCCTGCCTAGATAGTTGCCCCATGACTTCCAGCATGCGATGGTGGAGAGAACACTTTCTGCGCTGTGGCTGACCCGGTTGCGTCCGAATGAGGGCGGGATCGATAGGGGGTCCGATATGCAGATCTCGGTCTTCGGTCTCG